>NZ_JATABG010000056.1:0-12915 GCF_036533755.1 Vibrio sp. M260118
GTATTGCCCAGCTAGGCTGGTGCTGTGTTTCAGCGAATTTATCGCGCCTTTAAAGTCGTTGGCCAGATATTGCGCTGCCCCTTTCCACTCAGGGTTGTTAAAAAGCTCAGCCGCTTTGTCGTACTCCTGATTCTGGAAGTACTGCATTGCTTGCTGTTCGTCGTTTAGCCACGGGTTTGCAGCTGCAGGTTTAGGAGACATTAGCGGTACAAACACCAATAGTGCGCTTAAGAACAGCCCCCGGCGGAAGATCATAAGTGCAGGGATTAGCAACATGGGTAACAGCCAATAGCCTTGATTAGTTCGCTCTGAGATCGCTTGGCCGCCATCTACCATATCTGCTGAACCAACATCAGATGTGATGTCCGCGATTTTCTCTACGTCGCTATTGGTGACCTGAACAGGAACAAAGTAGCCATCGACACTCGACGCTAGAGCGCGCATGTTATCGAAGTTTGATTTCGCGACAACAGGTTGGCCGTTAGTTTTGGTCATCAGTGTGCCATCATTGAGTTTAATTGGAGCGCCAGCGCGTGAGCCCATTCCAAGCACGATAAGTCGCCAAGAGCTTCCACTCATCAGTTGTTCTATATCCCCGCGTTCAGTATCGTTGAGATCGTCAGCGATCAGCACAATATCACCCTGTGACAAACCGACATTTGTCATCATCTCCATTGCAAGCTTGACCCCTGCCGCAGCGTTAGCCCCTGGGTAGGGCATTAGCTCTGGTGACAAGTTTGGAATCAAATTAGCGATGGTTTGACTGTCGCTGGTCATCGGGCTGATGTGGTACGCATCTCCCGCGTAAGCAATTAAGCCTGTCGTACCATCTGTCCATTGCTTAAGTAAGTCGGTGACCTTGTATTTGGCTAGCGTTAAGCGGTTTGGTTTAAGGTCGGTTGCATACATCGACATTGACATATCCATCACAAGAACTCGCGCATTGGTGCTAGAAAAACTAGGACGTTCTTGCTCGCTAAAGCTTGGGCCTGAAAGGGCGATAAATGCGACAATACCGCAAACACCAATTACCTTGATTGACCATCTGCTGGTTTGTATGGCTTTGAGTCCCATCGCCTTGGCTAGGTGTGGTGCAATAAGTGTTTGCGAACGTTGGCGTTTTGATAGCCAGTAAACCATGCCCAACCAAGGAATTATGCCGAGCAACCACTGTGGGTAGAGGAATAGAAAATCAGACATGATTCCTCCGAGTCACTAATAATAGAGTAAAAGCAAAAAGCGCAATCGCTAGGGGAAGACTAAACCACTCAGTCTGTGGGCGCCAAGTCTGCGTAGCGTTCGAGATTGGCTCTAGTTGATTGATGGTTTCGTAGATCTTAGCGAGATCATCGGCATTGCGAGCACGAAAGTACTGGCCGCCAGTGATTTGTGCGATCTCGCTGAGGGTCTTTTCATCAAGGTCTTGAGCGGTATTGACCTTACGCGTCATAAAGAAGTCTTGAACCATCATTTCGCCTGCACCCACACCTATGGTGTAGATAGTCGAATTGTATTTTTGGGCGATTTTCGCAGCTTCAATCGGATCGAGCACACCTGAAGTATTGCTACCGTCACTGAGGAGTACCATCACGCGTTGTGGGGCGTCACTGTCAATAAAGGTTTTGGTCGCTAAGCCAATGCCTTCACCAATGGCGGTTTTATCGCCTATCAGTTTTAGCACTAGCGAGTTCACTTGCTGAGAAATAGTATTACGATCTAGGGTTAAAGGCGTTTGCAAGTAGGCGTGGTCAGCAAAAAGCACCAAGCCAAGACGATCCCCTTCACGCTGCTGAGCAAACTCACTGACTACCTGTTTAACCGCACTTAAACGGTCGATGTACTCTTGTTGGTCATCTTGCATATCTTTCTGACTCATCGAGTAAGAGAGATCGAGCACTAACATCAGGTCGCGGTGCTTGGGTGAAGTTGTCACGGGAGCTCCGTACCAAACCGGTCTCGCTAATGCTGTGACGAAAGCCAGCCAGACAAGACACACTAGCAACCTAGCAATGTGCTTTTTTGGCGCAGCCCCATCTGCCGATTTAGGTAAGTAGGGGAGCTGGATTGGTGCTGTTGCTCTTGCTGGTGGAACAATAAAGTAGATCACCAATGGCAGTGGTAACAGCAAAAATGCCCACCACCATTCGAAGCTAATGCTAGCCACGGACTTTCCTTCTTTTCTTCGGTGGCAACGCCTGACCAACCCACTCGCTGCAGTCCTGAATCAGTGCGTCGGCATTATCGATCGGCTGTTTGCTGTATAACGCTTGTTGCCAAGCCTCATAGTTTTGGCTAAATCGAGGTGTTTTCAGATGGCTGTCGAGAAATCCATACCATTCCTTTCCGGTAAGCTGGGCGATTTCTTCTCTAGGGAAGTAACAAAGTGCTGCTTGTCTCACCAATTCGATCGCTTCTGAAGGTCTCTGGTCTAGCGCGAGCAAACGCAATGCCGTTTTCTTCGGTGCTAAGCGGCGTTTGTTCCAACGGAAAATTAGCCATGTTGCCAGTAATAATGTCAGTATTCCGCCGAGGGTAGCCCACCAACCCCAAGCGAGTGGTAGCCAAGACGGTACTTCTGGTAAATGTAGGGCGTTCAAAGGTAATAGCGACGTTTGAGTCTCTGTGCTCATAGTTAAAATCCGTGTAATTGTTGTGTCAAAGCAGCACCGCTAGAGAGCGACGAAAAGCTGATAGCCATTTTTCGGGCCATCTGCTGTAGCTGAGTTTGTTGCTGCTCGAACGCCTT
Organism: Vibrio sp. M260118; assembly: GCF_036533755.1. NCBI lineage: Bacteria > Pseudomonadati > Pseudomonadota > Gammaproteobacteria > Vibrionales > Vibrionaceae > Vibrio > Vibrio sp. M260118. The sequence goes on from NZ_JATABG010000056.1 coordinate 2,747, forward strand.
TTCTATTCCTAGGCGTGTGTTTTTTGATGAAAAGTCTAGCCAACGTGTCTGTTCATTATTGGTCACTTGCTCTGTGCCTCGATAGAGAGTTTGACCGCGCTCTAAAGGATCATAGATTTGAATCATACGAACACGGTTATGTTGGCTAAGTCGGCTAATGTTGGATTCGTGAGCGGCGGTTAATCGAGAAAAGTCGCTCAAGAGGATTATTTCACTCCCTTTAGGGCAAATACGAGCCAACGCGTGCAGAGCAAGGTTCATGTCTTGGTTTATGCTCGTTTGTGTCGCCAGTTGTTGTTGATGGGCGGCGACCAGCGATTGAATCAAGGCTAATGCTCCTTTGCGTCGAGAGGTCGGTTTTAGCTCGATAAGCTGGTTACCAGTATCAATGACAGCGCCAATTCTGTCTTGCTGAGCGACGCTAAGCCAAGCAATTAAGCTTGCCATATGCGCTAGTTGAACCGATTTGAGCATCAAGGTCGAACCAAACATCATTGGTGATGAAAGATCAGCATAAATTACCACAGGCTTTTCGCGCTCTTCCGAGAAAAGCTTGGTATGCGGCTTACCTGTACGCGCAGTCACACGCCAGTCGATGGCTCGAATGTCATCACCTGCTTGATATTGGCGTACTTCGCTAAAGTCCATACCTCTGCCGAGCTGTCTGCTCTGGTGCTGACCTAACATTTGTGACCATAAACTCTTGGCAGGTGGCATCCACTGAATGCACTGCTGCTTGTAATAGAGCAGTTCATCGAGAGTTAGGCTCACACCATTGCTAAAGGGAGGTAACTTACTAACCATATTCGCTCTGCCTATGCGCTGCCAACCAGAGAAAGTAATTTACTGATCACCTGGTTAGGCTCAATACCCTCTGCCTGAGCTTGATAACTCAGTAGCAGGCGGTGGCGCAGCACGGGGAAAGCCATGGCTTGCACATCTTCTGGTGAAACGAAATCTCGGCCATTTAACCAAGCATGAGCGCGCGCGCAGCGGTCGAGTGCGATGGTTGCCCTTGGGCTTACCCCCATCTCTAACCACTGCTCTAAAGTGGCGTCATACTTGCTTGGCTCGCGCGTCGCCATGACTAAGCGAATAATGTACTGCTCGATAGGCTCAGCCATATGAATATTAAGCACTTCCTGACGCGCGGCGAAGATATCAGCCTGAGATAGAGAAGGCGGAGTAACGCTCGTGTCTCCTTTCGCTTCTCCGCGGTTCAAGCGCAGGATTTCGAGCTCGCTCTGTGCGTCAGGGTAATTGACGTCTAAGTGAATGAGAAAACGGTCAAGCTGAGCTTCTGGTAGCGGGTAAGTGCCTTCTTGCTCAATCGGGTTTTGTGTCGCCATGACTAAAAACAGTTCCGGCAGGGCGTAGGTGTTTCTGCCTGCTGTGATCTGTTTTTCAGCCATTGCTTCGAGCATTGCTGCTTGGACTTTGGCCGGCGCGCGGTTGATCTCATCGGCAAGAATAAGCGAGTTGAAAATCGGTCCAGACTGGAAGGTGAACTCACCAGTTTCAGGTCTGAAAATATCAGTGCCAGTTAGATCGGCAGGCAGCAAGTCAGGTGTGAACTGAATGCGATGGAAATCTCCTTCGATACAATCTGCAAGAGATTTTACCGCGCGAGTTTTGGCTAAGCCCGGAGGTCCTTCGACCAAAATGTGCCCGTCAGCTAATAGGGCAACAAGTAGCTGATTCACCAATTCGCTCTGGCCAATGATCTGGCTATTTAGATGTTCGCGTAGTTGTTGTAGAGCGTGTGAACTCATGACTGTGTCTCTCCTCATTTTCTCACTTAGTAGCTCTTAAGCTCAAAAAGTTCCAATGAGACAAAGATGAAATGTAGAGAATATGAATCATCATTTGCTGGGATTTCTCGTAACGGAACAAGTGTTGCTAATTCAGCTAGTTAAGATATGGGGATGATAACCAAAGATCCAACGATTCAACATTGAAATCTAAGCTCGCGCAAATAGAAATTTAAGATTGACCAAAAAATGGACGAACAATCTTAATTTTGTAAAGATGTATGTAGATTTGCCGATATACTAAGCTGATGGGAAAAGTGGATAATTTACAAAATATCAATTGATGCTGTTTCCATTTTGTCAGTGATTAATTGCTTCTTAAGGCAGGATAAATGAAATTAAACTCAATTAGCATAAAACAGAAAGTCGTCGCTGGGCTTACCTTTGCTGTTCTAGCTTCAACAGTAATTGTGGGAGTGATGGCGCAACGTCAGGCTCGAGGCGTACTAGAGCACCGATTAATTGATATTGAGCTGCCTTCTATGCTCGAGCAAATTAGCAGCCAAATTGATAACGAAGTGAGCCAGCTTCTGTTCGCAGCAGAGCAGCTTGCAAACAACGAATTCATCAAGCAGGCGATTAACACCACTAATATCTCGCCAGATGTTGAAGCGCAACTGGTAAAACAGCTCAATAATGTCCGTTCGCAATACAATTTAAACGACGCCTCTGTCGCGAACCGCAATACAGCTTACTACTGGAATCAGAATGGCTTCCTTCGCCAACTGAACCAACAGCAGGATGGATGGTTTTTTGGTTTTACAAAATCAGGTAATGCCACCTCGGTGAGTATTTTCCAAGAAGCCAATGGTGAAGTGAAAATGTTCACCAACTACCAAATGCTCAATGACATGGCGATGTCTGGCTTATCGAAGTCTATGGACGACATGGTGAATTTTCTGAACGGTTTTAAAATCGAACAGTCTGGTTTTGTTTTCCTCGCCGATGCTGCAGGTACGGTTCAGATTCACCGTGACAACAGCAAAGCCAAATCGAGCATCTCGTCTCTCTTTGGTGTTGATTCCTCTTTACTACTGAAAAAATCAGGTTTTAGTTTGGTAGAGACGAGTTATGAAGGTAATAGTGTTTTCCTTGCTAGCACCTACATCCCTTCTATGGATTGGTTCGTTGTCGGCGTAGTGCCTGTTGACGAAGTGTTCGCTGATTTGAACGCAGTCGCTAAGCAGATGATGATTACCACCATCGTGGTGGCGGGGCTATTTATCTTTATGGGTATCTTCCTGGCTAACAGCATTGCCAGTCCGATCCGCGCGATAGCAGAACGCTTTGCTGATCTTGGCAAAGGCGACGGCGACCTTTCACAGCGTATTGAAGTGAAAGGCAGTGATGAAATTGGTCAGCTTTCTGAAGGTTTCAATGGGTTTATCGAGAAGATCCATGAGTCGATGAAAGAGGTGGCGTCAACCAGTAACGCTCTGCAAATTGCAGCTGACGGTGTATCGAGCAAGGCACATACCACCCATGACAATAGTCAGATGCAGCGTGATCAAACCATCCAAGTGGTGACCGCGATCAACGAAATGGGCGCGACCATTAGCGAGATTGCAAGCAACGCAGCAACCGCAGCAGAAACCGCTAACCAAGCTTCAGACAACACCCAAGTTGGTCAGGACGTGGTGAATCAGGCTAAAGATGCGATTAGCCGCCTCGCGCTAGATATCGAAAGTACAGGTCAGGTGGTTGAGCAACTGGCGTCTACAACTCAAGAAATTGGTTCTATCTTGGATGTTATCCGTGATATCTCAGAGCAAACTAACCTTCTTGCACTTAACGCAGCAATCGAAGCCGCTCGTGCAGGTGAACAAGGTCGTGGTTTTGCCGTGGTTGCAGATGAAGTTCGTAACCTAGCGAGTCGTACGGCGGACTCAACTGAAGAGATTCAGAAGATGATCAATCAGTTGCAAAGTGATGCCAAAGACGCCGTTACTGCAATGGAAGGTGGTAAGAGCGTGACAAGCGAAGGTGTGAGCGCATCGGATGAAGCGGTGAACGTACTTGTCAGCATCTCTAAGCGTATCCATGACATCTCTGATCGCAATACTCAAGTGGCGACAGCGACAGAGGAACAGTCTACCGTTGTTCATACTATCAACCAGAATATTGAAGAGATTAACGCGATCAATGAGGTAACGACTGGCACGGCAGAAGAGTTAGCCGCCGCAAGTGCTGAGCTAAAAGAGCTTTCAGCGCGTCTTGATACCATGGTGGGTAGCTTCAAACTGTAAGGTAACCGCAAACTGGAATTACTGGGTCTAAGTGGGTAAACTTAGACCCAGTTTTTATTTATAGGGTAAGTGAGATCATGAGTGATTTCGAAAAAGAGTTAGAGAAGATGTCACAAGAGATGGGTGATGAGCCTGAAGTGGCATTACCATCACTTGAAGAGCAAAAGAACATTGCCGCTGAGCTGAAAAAGCTCGAAGCAGAAGGCAAGCTAACGCCGGAAGTTTTAGAACAGTACTTCGGTAAGTTCTACGCAAAGACTGATACACCAATTCACTAAGGTATCAGTCGACAGACCCTAATGATTAAGTCGCCAATGGCGACTTTTTTCTTGTTTACTAAACCCAGGATTGTTGATGCTTATTCTCTACCGTTTACTTAAACTCGCGATTATCTGCGCGGTTTTTTTCACTATCTATGACGTTATCGAGTTTGGTGAAATTACATGGATCGAACGTCTACTTGCTGCGCTAGGCTTCTAGTTATCGACTAGAAAGTTATCAGCAGTAGGGGAAGTATCCGTCTACTGCTTTGGTTAGACGAGTTAAAACTGGCGAGGTGCAAACTCCGTTTTGGTTTGATCCTCTTGCTGAGCTTGCTTTTCACGCTTAGCTGCAATGATACGGTTTTTGCCGATCATTACCTTAATTTGGTACCAGGTTTCAAGGCACAGTGCCCAGCCAGGGCTTGACCACCAGGTCTTATGATACAACTTCTTAGTGGCAGCAACAGCGTCGGGTGAACGGTTGGCACACTCTAGCGCAAGTCTGTATGCTTCTTCATAGGGTTGTTCTGATATCTTGGTTACTAGGCCATATTGCTGTGCAGTTTCTGCATCAACGACTTTAGCAGTCATTGCCATTTCTAGGGTATGGTCTTGGCGCATCAATTCTCGGAAGGCGAGTGCGCCTCCCATGTCAGGAATCAACCCCCATTTCCCTTCAAGAATAGAAAAATTGGTATCAGGGTGGGCAATTCGAAAATCACCGCCACTTGCCAATTGAAGTCCGCCGCCCCAACAGCGTCCGTGTAGGACGAAAATGACAGGGCAAGGAACATCTCGCCAGCCGACACAGAAGTATTGTGCATCGTTTGCAAGGGTAGGCCACCATTTAAATAGTAGTTTTGCTGCCCCTTTCTTATTGTGCATTAGGGATTTGACATCAAGGCCGGAGCAAAAATCACTGCCATTGGCCTTAACAATGACAGCCCGTACTTCGCGGTTGTGTTTGAGTTGTTTAATGGTGTGTTTTACGGCTTTAAACATCTCCATATCAATCGCATTCATTTTTTCACCGCGATTCAGTGACACGGTCGCAATCTTGTTGTGATCTATCTCGCAGGTAACTCGTGGCTGATCTGACATTGGACTTGGCTCCTTACTGGTCGTACCACTAATGTAATTAAAATGTTAACGTCAAGAAATCGGCTAGAGTGATTTTTGGGCTTTAGCTTGGGTTTTTATGTATGCAATAGGTCGCTTTCACTGGTTAGCCAGTACTATGTTTGAGGCTGTAGGCTATATTTGAGCGAATTGCATTGACTTCACTGAGCAGCTAGCCAAGTGGTAAGATTTTTTAGATTAGATGGTGTTGGGATTTATAAGATGGCGAAGACAGTCTCTTTAGTTTTAGGCAGTGGTGGGGCGCGTGGTTTAGTGCATATCGGCATTATTCGCTGGTTGACTGAAAATGGTTATCAGATTAAATCCATTTCAGGTTGCTCAATCGGAGCACTGATCGGCGGCGTATATGCAGCTGGAAAGCTCGATGAGTTTGAAAAGTGGATCACCAGTATTGATCAAACCGACATGGCGATGATGCTTGATATTGCTTGGCAATCAAATGGAGTATTCAAAGGAGATAAAATCATTGAAACCTTGCGAGAACTTATCGGCGAAGTTGTTATCGAAGATCTGGAAATTCCATACACCGCGGTGGCTGCTAACCTAGCCCAAGAGAAAGAGGTTTGGCTTCAATCGGGGGAGCTGTTTGACGCCATTCGTGCCTCTATTTCGTTACCGCTGTTTTTCACTCCGCACATCATTATGGGTGAAGCGCTAGTGGATGGTGGGGTACTCAACCCTGTGCCGATTGCGCCTACCTTCGGTGACAAAACCGATATCACGTTAGCGGTCAACTTAGGCGGAGAGCCAGAAGTTTTGACTGACAAAGCTGTGTTGGAAGTAACAGAGCCTGTATCGAGCACGCTTCACCATAAGATTGCTCGCTTTATCGATAATCTGGGGAGCAGTGTGAAGAGTAAAATGAGCTTTAATTTTGCCGCGTATGACATCGCCAACCAAGCCTTCGATGCGATGCAATCTACTATTGCTCGTCAGAAACTCGCCGCTTACCCAGCAGATATTACCCTTGAGATCCCTCGTAACGCGTGCGGTACATTGCAGTTTGAACGCTCCCAAGAGATGGTTGAGCGCGGTTATCAACTAGCAAAAGATAACCTTAGTAGCCGGCTATAGCTGGCCTAGGGCGTATTCTTAGAGGCGATAAAGTTCGAGATTATATCGTCTTTACTTGCTATTACTAGCGTCATTCCCCTCTCGATAATCTAATGCTTTAAAAAAGCACAATTCCTATGATAACTGCCTTTAAAATAGTGCATTGCAGTTACGTAAGTTACTATATGTTGCGTAATGTTTTTTTAACATACATTATGTTCTTATGTGGTGCTCGGTGCATAACTATTCTTGATTTTATCGATTTATTTCCGTTTATTTGCCTAAAATGTCAATAAAATCTGGTTTTTTATTTGCTGCTGATGTATAAAAAAATTTTAACACGAGATAAAGGAATATCCATGAAAAAGTTATTATGCGCTGCTGCATTGACGTTAGCTGCTTCGAATCCAGCTTTTGCTGACCCAATTTTAGACGATATTAAAAATAGCGGTGAGCTAAAGGTGTGTTTTGATTCTGGATACATGCCATTTGAGATGACGGCTAAAAATGGTCAGTACATCGGTTTTGATATCGATCTTGGTAAGCAGATGGCGCGTGCTATCGGCGTAAAATACGTACCAGTGAATACTGCTTGGGATGGCATCATTCCAACGCTTCTAACTGGTAAATGTCATATGATCATGGGTGGTATGACTATCACTCCAATGCGTAACATTCAGGTTAATTTTGCTGACCCTTATGTGGTTATTGGTCAATCAATCCTGCTTAACCCTAAGCATGAAGGTAAAGTTGCCAGTTACCGTGACCTAAACAGTGCTGACTTCGTTGTTGCGACTAAGCTTGGTACGACAGGCGAACAGGCGATCAAACGCTACCTTCCAAAAGCGACTGTGAACCTATACGAAACTCAATCTGAAGCGGTACTAGAAGTTGCAAATGGTAAAGTGGATGCGTTTATCTATGACTTACCATTCAACGCGATCTACAACGCTGAAAACAAAGGCCAACTTGTTCACCTAGCTGAACCGTTTACTTATGAACCTCTAGGTTGGGCGGTACCTCAAGGTAACCCAGATACCATTAACTTCCTAAATGGCTACCTACGCCAAATCAAAGGCGACGGTACTTACGATCGCATCTACAACAAGTGGTTTAACGATGACAAGTGGTTAAAGCAAGTTAAATAACCTCCTTTAGCTTCTAAATAAACAGCGAGTTTCGGCCCCACAGATGCTGAAACTCGTTGTTATCAAACCATCTTATGTTCGTATCAGAACTCTTCTGATAACTATCGCGGAATCACATGCAAAATAATCTTAAATCCCTGTTTTGGAACGCTGTTTTTGTTCTCGTTTTGCTTTCAATTGGCGGCCTGATTTATCTGTCAGGTAAGCGAATTGATTACAACTGGAACTGGGAACGTGTCGTTCCGTACATTGCGACTAACGCAGCCTCTTCCATTACTGCCCCGGAAGACGGCAATATTGTATTAACCGAGAACAATACACTTGCACTTGAAAACTTAGCCGGTGACGTTGTTGTTGACCTTGGCTCCTACCCGTCGGTTGATGTTTATGAAGGTGACTTAATCTTCGAAGGTGACACACTCGCAACGGTTAAAGAGTGGCGTATTGGCCCTATTCTCGAGGGTGTCATTGTCACCATTAAAATATCTCTCTGGTCTCTAGCCATTGCCTTAGCATTGGGCCTAGTTATTGGTTTGATGCGCATATCCAGCAATCCAGCAATCAAGAAACTGTCGATTGTTTACATCGAAATTATTCGCGGTACCCCGCTGCTGGTTCAGATTTTTATCGTATATTTCTTTATTGGCACGGTACTCGATCTTGAGCGTTTTACCGCAGGTGTTATCGCCTTGTCAGTGTTTACTGCGGCCTATGTGGCTGAAATCGTCCGCTCTGGTATTCAGTCTATCCCTAAAGGGCAGATGGAAGCGGCGCGCTCATTAGGTATGAACTATCCGAAGGCGATGATTTACGTCATCCTTCCGCAGGCATTTAAGCAGACGCTTCCCCCTCTAGCAGGCCAGTTCATCAACCTAATTAAAGATTCGTCTTTGGTATCGGTTATCTCAATCACCGATTTAACCAAAGCAGGTCGTGAGGTGGTAAGTGGAAGTTTTGCTCCATTTGAGGTGTGGTTCACTGTTGCAGCACTATATCTAATTTTGACCAGTAGTCTCTCTTGGGTGATCCAAGCCCTTGAAAAGAAACTTGCAGCCAGCGACTAAGTAGGAATATCTCATGGAACATATTATTCAGGCCGAAAAGGTCAATAAAATCTACCCGAATGGTTGCCACGCACTTAAAGATGTTTCGGTTAATGTAGATAAAGGCGAAGTGATTGTGATCGTCGGTCCTTCTGGCTCAGGAAAATCAACATTCCTGCGTACAATCAACCAGCTGGAGACGATTAATAGCGGCTCAATCATTGTTGATGATATGGATATGTACGCTAAAGGCACTGACATTAACAAGTTACGCGCTGATGTCGGTATGGTTTTCCAGGGGTTCAACCTATTTCCACATAAGACTGCGCTTGGCAATGTAATGCTTGCACCGTTAAAGGTGTCTGGCCGCGATGAAACTGAAGTGGAAGCAGAAGCGAAAGACTTGTTATACAAAGTTGGACTTGCTGAACGGATGGATAACTATCCAAATCACCTATCTGGTGGTCAGCAGCAGCGTGTAGCGATTGCCCGTGCATTAGCAATGAAGCCGAATATCATGTTATTCGATGAACCCACATCTGCGCTTGATCCAGAAATGGTGGGTGAAGTGTTAGATGTTATGAAAGATCTGGCTAAAGATGGCATGACGATGGTTGTCGTTACCCATGAAATGGGTTTTGCTAAAGAAGTGGCTGATAGGGTTCTTTTTATGGAAGATGGGGAACTATTGGTCTCTGACACACCAGACAGCTTCTTTGACAACCCAACCAACCCTAGGTTGAAACAGTTCTTGTCTAAAGTACTGTAATGCATAATAAAGGGTATCGTTCGATACCCTTTGTTATTCCAATCCAACGGCGCTTCTTAATTCTCGCTGTAATCTGAACAATTCCGTTTAAACGCTAACGATAACTCAGGCTTTGGTTTAGACTGACGTATTGGTTGTGGTGATGAAGGCGTAATGATGGATTTGGCGAGTAGATTAAACCTTCTGTTGGAAGTATCAAGGACCGGGTCATTTGCTAAAGCGGCGGAAAGGCTCAATGTTGATCGTTCTGTGTTATCAAAACAAGTTAAGCAGCTTGAGGAGCATTTAGGTGTTAAGCTGATTAATCGCACCACCCGCTCGATGTCACTGACAAGTGTCGGCAAAAGAGTGGTGGAACAAGCGGAAAAAGTCAGTCATGCTCTGGAAGAGACGGTAGATATTGCACATTCGTACCACAGCGAACCGTCTGGGCATTTACGTGTGTCGAGCGCTATTTTATTTGGCAGAACCTATTTGCAAAAGGCCGTTGAATGCTTCCTACAACGATTTCCAAAAGCAACTGTTGAGCTGCTGCTGAGTGATGAGTTGGTGGATATAGCGAGTGAAGGTTTTGACCTTGTTTTTAGAATCGGCCCGATGAGGGACTCTTCGATGATTGCACGTCACCTTGCTGAGAACAAATCTGCGATTATTGCATCGAAAGAGTTCATCGAGAAACACGGTATGCCGGAAACC
>NZ_JATABG010000057.1:0-12884 GCF_036533755.1 Vibrio sp. M260118
GATTTTTACACACTGGAGGGATCATTCAATTGATCTGCCGATTAATGTTTAACTGATCGGCATTAGAGCTTTCGCTCCCTTTTTTTGTGCCATTAGTTCTTATCAGAAAGCAGTGTTTCGTAAGTAACAAAGCGGGTTTGGGTGTCACCATAGTAAAGAGTGTCATCGGCTTGAATCACAACTCTTAACCAGTTTTCATCTGAAGTAGGAGTAGGAAGAGAGATATGCCAGTGCTGTGATGAACTGTCGCTGGCAATCATATCGACTGGGGTGCCTTGCTGGTCTTGGCTTTCAACCAGTGAGAGTTTTACGCCGGTTAGTGGGAATGCGGCTTTAAGGCTTAGATCTAACCCTTGCGAGTCTATTTTCTCTGAGCGGAACTGAACCTTGAACTCGCCATTTTCCATATCACACAAGCCACTGGTGTAGCGGCAATTTGATTTACTGACCAACTTATAGCTTTCACCTTTCTTGGCCGCATGAGGCTTTTCACTTACTGCTATGTCGACACCCAAATAAGCAATGATCGCCAAAATAGGGGCAACCAAGAGCGCGACGATAAAGTGTTTGTTTTTGAACATCTCGTAATCCTTACTTCTGTCCTAGGCTTGCTTAGAAAAAGCGACTTCAATATCGGGAGATTCCACACCCAAGAGACTAATGTCGTATCTGATATAAGCTTAATTATTAGAATAAGTTAGGCTAATAGAAAAGCCCCCGAAGGGGCTTTTGTGGCTTATACCCTGCATTTTCGCTTCTGCAGCTCCAATGATGTTGGGTATAGGTTTAATTTTAGTGGTCTACCGCACCGCCAGCGCCTGCTGGGACACGTACGTGTTCAACCAAGTCTTTCACTTCTTGTGGCGTTTCTGCAGTCACTTTCGATACTGCGAATGCAACGATGAAGTTAAAGACTGCGCCGATTGCACCAAATGCGTTTGGCTCAATGCCTAGGAACCAGTTGCTACCCCAGCTTTCTAGGTATTTCCAATCAGCAATGAATAGAATGCCTTTGTGTTGGAATACGTAGAACAGAGTGATACTGATACCTGCAATCATACCTGCGATTGCGCCTTCCTTATTGATACCCTTGCTGAAGATGCCCATCATCAGAGCAGGGAAGATAGAGGAAGCGGCGAGACCAAAGGCCAGTGCTACCGTACCTGCTGCAAAGCCTGGTGGGTTGAGGCCGAGATAGCCTGCCACCGCAATCGCCACTGCCATAGATATTCGACTGGCGAGTAGCTCTTTCTTCTCGGATATATTTGGATTTATTACACCTTTGATTAAGTCATGGGATATCGCGGACGAGATAGCCAATAAGAGACCAGCCGCCGTTGATAGTGCTGCCGCTAGACCACCTGCAGCAACCAAAGCGATTACCCAGTTCGGTAGCTTAGCAATCTCAGGGTTAGCCAGTACCATGATGTCACGGTCAACTTTTAACTCGTTAGTCGCTGCGCTAGACGTGTACTGGATGTTGCCATCACCGTTCTTATCGTCGAAACCAAGTAGACCTGTTTTCTCCCAGTTCTTAAACCAAGCAGGGCGTTCATCATAAGCTAGATGCTGACCTGGCGCTGGATTAACCGTATCCATTAGGTTGAGACGAGCCATCGCTGATACCGCTGGTGCAGTAGTGTATAGGATAGCAATGAATACAAGTGCCCAACCTGCTGAAGTACGTGCATCACGAACTTTCGGTACAGTGAAGAAACGGATGATTACGTGTGGCAGACCCGCAGTACCGATCATTAGTGACATGGTGTAAACGAACATGTTTAGCGTATCGCCACGGACTTGAGTGGTGTATTCACTAAATCCGAGCTCGGTGACTACCTGGTCGAGCCTATCGAGCAGATAAACATCGGTGCCTTGTAGGGTACTACCTAGACCAATCTGAGGCAGAGGGTGACCTGTTAGTTGCAGAGAGATAAAGATTGCAGGGATAGTGTAAGCTAAAATGAGTACGCAATATTGAGCAATCTGCGTGTAGGTGATCCCTTTCATGCCGCCCATTACCGCGTACATAAATACGATACACATACCGATCAGTAGACCTGTTGAGTAGTCAACTTCTAGGAAACGACCGAACGCAACACCAACACCTTTCATCTGACCGATTACATAAGTGACCGATGCGATGATGAGACACACAACCGCTACGATACGCGCTGCGTTTGAGTAGAAACGTTCACCTACGAACTCAGGTACTGTGAACTTGCCGAACTTACGTAGGTAAGGTGCAAGTAGAAGTGCTAGAAGTACGTAACCGCCTGTCCAGCCCATAAGGAATACGGAACCGCCGTAACCCATAAAGGCAATCAGACCTGCCATAGAGATAAATGATGCTGCTGACATCCAGTCTGCTGCTGTTGCCATGCCGTTCGCGATAGGGTTTACACCACCACCTGCAACATAGAACTCTTTAGTTGATCCAGCACGTGCCCAAATCGCGATACCGATGTAAAGGATAAAGGTCGCACCAACAACGAGGTAAGTGATTGTTTTCAAATCCATCTGAGTTACTCCTTACTCATCTACGCCGAATTCACGGTCGATTTGGCGCATTTTCCACGCGTAGTAGAAAATAATACCTAGGAAGGCATAGATTGAGCCTTGTTGAGCAAACCAGAAACCAAGTTTGTACCCACCTAGTTGAAATTGATTGAGCACATCTACAAATAAGATGCCACAGCCGAATGAAACGACAAACCAGATAACCATTAGGGTTATCATCAGTTTAACGTTCTTATCCCAGTAGGCTTTGGCTTTATCCTGACTTTCAAACGCCATTGCCGTCTCCTTACGTGTTTGTTGTTAAGAAAATGTTTCAATATGTACATTAGCAAGGGTTAAGCAAGAACTCTTTTCAACTTTAGTCGGGGAGAGAAAAACAAAAAGCGCCCGTAGATAAGGCGCTTAAGGCTTAGGTGGGGTAAATTTGTGATGTTAATGGGTTGTTAAGTTAGCCTAAAGTCTAACAGTTTCATGATTACGGCAGCAGGTTTTGTTATCCAAGATAGAAATCTTTGATCCCCATCAGCAGGTTGTTGACAGCGACAGCGGCGAGAATCAGCCCCATAACACGGCTAATAATGGCGGCCCCGACATTGCCAATCCATTTTTGGATATGGGTTGCTCCAAGGAGCAGGAGCAGAGTAATAAGTAGTACCGTGAGCATTACCGCTGCGGTGATTCCCTGATCGATAACTGCGTACCTATGGTTATCCGTAAGCATTACTATCGCCATCATGGCACCGGGTGAGGCAATAGAAGGCATGGCAAGTGGGTAGACGGCCAGATCAGCTAACTCTGAGCGGCTGACACCTTCGGACAATTTGGCTTCTTGTTCAGGTTTGGCTTCACCGAAAATCATGGTTAAAGCAAACAGAAGTAATACTAAGCCGCCAGCAGCCTGAAAGGCAGGCAGAGGTATCTGCATAGCCTCTAGGAGCAGTTGTCCAGCGACGAGGAAAAATACCAGCACGCCAGTAGCAATCGCAACGGCTTTTAACGCGACCAAACGGCGTTGTTTCGCGCTGAGGTGCTGAGTTTGAGACAGATATACAGGGACTGTTCCGATAGGGTCGATAACGGCCCAAAGGACGACGAACTGAGTGATTAAGATGCTTAGCAAGAGAAGTACTCCCAGAGTTTGATGAACAGAGGGGTAAATCAGATTTTTGCCTGATATAGGGCCATATGACCCTATTCACTATTACAAAAATAATAGGTTTTGGTGTCAGGTTTTCGTGAATTAAGATTCAGATTCTAGCTGTTGGAGCAAGATTACTGCTTGAGTTCGGTTTTTTACACCTAACTTACGAAAAATTGCTGTCATATGGGCTTTAATTGTCGCCTCGGAAACATTGAGTTCGTAGGCAATTTGCTTATTTAGCAAGCCATCAGATAGCATTCCTAACACTCGGTACTGTTGAGGTGTTAAAGCGGCAATTCTCTCAGCTAAGTCATTGCAGGCAGCATTGTTGGTAATTGAGCCTTCAGGGAAGAAGGGTTCGCCATTAAGTACTTGGTTAAGCGCGCTGACAAGTTCGCGCATGTCGCTAGATTTAGGAATAAAACCAAATGCACCATGGCTTTTAACTTGGGTCACCACTGCAGATTCTTCACTGGCCGAGACCACGACAATCGGTAGGTCTGGATATTCAGCGCGTAGTTGAATCAAACCTGACATACCGTTTGCCCCTGGCATTTTTAAATCGAGTAGCAGTAGGTCGGGTTCATCTTCTTTGGCGAGTAGGGTAAGAAGCGCATCGAGTGAGTCTGCTTCTAGTAGGTTCGCTCCACTGACCGCCATATGCACAGATTGGAACAGTGCATTTCTAAATAGAGGGTGATCATCTGCGATGATTATGGTGTAAGTCGAATCCATGACGTTAACTACTTATGACGGTTTAGTTAATGGAATTATTGCACCTTTGCCGCTCTGGACAATATTTATCCGCTAAAAGTCTGAACTGTATCGGGTTTTATTAGCAAAATTGCATATCGGGGCGAGTCAACGCATATCGGCGACCTGTTAAGAGGTATTTGCTCAATTTTATTGATAGTGGCTAGGAGGATACAACAACGCCTGCTTGGGAAGCTGGCGTTGTTTATATAGCTTAAAGGTTATGGGTGTCCAAATGCTCTAAGAAGGTCGGCTCATTCATAAAACCTGTGATGCGAGCATTTGAAACTGGGGTTCCATTGGCATCCCAGAACTCGATGGTTGGTAGGCCAAGAACATTCATCTCTTTGAGTAAGGCAATGTCCTGTGGTTGATTGCGTGTTACATCGGCTTGCAACAAGACAAAATCCTTCAATCGAGACTCAACCGCTGGCTGGTGGAAGGTGTATTTTTCAAACTCTTTACATGCCACACACCAATCGGCATAAAAGTCGAGCATCACTGCCTTGCCCTCAGCTTTTGCTTGTGCAAGTTGGGTGTTCAGTTCATCCACATTGGCGATACGAGTAAACGTAATCTGACTTTGTTGTTCGCTCACAGTGCTATTGCCGAAGTAATAGTTCAAAGCAGGTTGAGCGGAAGCAAATAGTCCAAGTACAGCGACAATGCCAACAACGCTTTGTTTCCAGCCACCGAATGGTAGTGAGTTTTTTATATGGTAGAGCCAACCAAATGCGGCAACACCTAGCGCTGACCATAAACCTGTCGCCCACACTTCAGGCAAGATACGCTCAAGTAGGAAGATTGGCGCCGCAAGCAAGATGAAGCCAAACAGTGTTTTGACCCGGTCCATCCATCCGCCCGCTTTTGGCAGTAGTTTATTGCCGAATACAGCAACTAGCATCAATGGAATGCCCATCCCCATTGCTAGGGCATAGAGTGCGATCCCGCCAGTTAACAGATCTCCGCTTTGGGCTACATACAGCAGTGCGCCAGAAAGCGGGGCAGTGGTACATGGCGAGCAGACCAATCCAGAGATAGCTCCCATCGCAAACACGCCGACTGAGCTTCCACCTTGTTGTTTGTTGCTGAGGTTATTGAGCCAAGTTTGCATACCACTTGGCAGTTGCAGGTTATACAGGCCAAACATCGACAGCGAAAGTGCCACAAACAGAACACTTAAACCGATCAGAACGTACGGGTGTTGCATCGCCGCTTGGAATTGCATACCCGCAGAAGCGACCACTAGCCCAAGCAGGGTGTAGGTCAATGCCATGCCTTGGACGTAAACGAAAGAGAGACCCAATGCTCGGCGATGACTAAGCTTGCCACTGCCCAATACAATACTCGTTAGGATTGGGTACATAGGTAGCACGCATGGCGTGAACGCTAAACCAATACCTAGTGCTAAAAATAGCAGTGGGGTCCACCAGTTATCGCTCAGTTTTGCAGCAAGGTTAGACTCGCTGGAAACTGGCGTGCTGTTAGCAGTGGTGCTGGATTCGTTAGTCGTTTTTTGTGCAGGAATCACAGCGTTGGCATTTTGGAAATCGAAGCGGGTGATATCGATGATTCGCGTTTCTGGAGGGTAACAGAATCCCGCTTTAGCACAGCCTTGGTATTGAACGATCAGGCGAGCGCCTTGTTGATAATTGGACAATGGTACTTCTACAAATAGTGGTGTGGTGTAGATGTTTACATCACCGAAGAACTCATCGTGATAGGGCTCTCCGTCGCGCATTTCTATATTGCCTAAGGTGAGACTCTCTCCACTGATTGAGATACGTTGCTGATAGAGGTAGTAATCGTCTTTGACTTGCCAATCGAGGAAAATACGATTCCCTTGCTGGAAAAAGTTAAATGGGAAAGCTTGGTCTACTGGTACGAAAGTATTGCGGTTGCTAAAAATTGGAGCAGGTTCAGACTGGCCGAAAGCGACCGCAACAGGCGCAGAAACAATAGATAAACACAGCAACATTATAGAAAAAGCGAAGCGCATAGAAGAGTCACTTAAGTTAAATTTTCATCATTTTAACTCAATCAGACAGAGGAAAGGGGAAATAAGTTTCAACCAGAGAAAATTAATCTTCGTCGCTCATTGGTTCGCTGATTTCCCCTCAGGAATAGGACCTGAGGGGAAAGGTCTAGGCGACGCCAAGTCGAGTACGTACAACTCGTTCACATGCGTCTATGTTGGCGGTATCTTTGGGGATGACCAATACCGTGTCATTGCCACCGACCGTACCTAAGATCTCCGTATGTGGGTCAATATCCACCAGTCGAGCCACAAGCTGCGCGCTACCTGGGTGAGTTTTAACCACCACCATAGCTTGGTTGTGGGTGATGAACTCAATTTGCGATGAAATTGAAGATTCGACTCTCACCGGTGCGGTTTCTACGGTAATGCAATACACCTTTTTACCGCAGGCATTTTGTACTTTTACGACGCCAAGTTGAGACAGCAGTCGTGACACAGTAGATTGGCTAATACCTTCAAAGCCGATATCAACCAAAGCCTCGCGGAGCTCATTTTGAGTGCTAAAACTCTGCTGTTGCAGCAGACGTTTGCAAGCTGCAGTTAGCGTTTTGTCTTCACTATAATCGATGGTGGATGTGGTTAGAGTTTCACTCATGGGAACTCCTTAAAACATGACGTAGGGGTTTTTCGTCCATGCAACGATTGGCACTTAACTCCGTATAGATGCCACACTAGTTTGAGCGGTCACTTCTAATGGTGACTCAGCTTTAATAACAACCTAAATAAGTACCTGAACACTTACTCTTCCTGATTGCTATGAGAGATGATGCTAGGTAAGCAGGGTGAATTGCTTTTGCATAAAAACGATCTCTGTGAACATCATAATACCACCAAAGTATATGTGGCTTTGTGAGGGCGATCGCCAAATAAATAACTAT
This sequence comes from Vibrio sp. M260118, assembly GCF_036533755.1. Lineage (NCBI taxonomy): Bacteria > Pseudomonadati > Pseudomonadota > Gammaproteobacteria > Vibrionales > Vibrionaceae > Vibrio > Vibrio sp. M260118. The sequence continues at coordinate 7,331 of NZ_JATABG010000057.1, forward strand.
ACAAGCATGGGTGTAGTGGAGTGATCTACTGTGATTGAGTGGATATTTATTCCCGTGTGAGAATAAATATCCAGCTTATTTTTAGTGGTGAATTGCAGAGCTCAAAGGCAACGTGATTAGCGCGCTTCTGTCATGATTTCGCGCGAGAATACTTTTTCACAGTAGTGACATTTTAGCTGCACATTTTCTCTTTTTTGCTGAACTTTAAAGCGACTTTCAACAGGCTCGCCATGAGAAATACAGTTGCTGTTCGGACACTCAAACACACTCTCAATGCTCTCCGGAAGTACTAGGTTTAGCTTGTTAACTACCTTGTACTCTTCAATCTGATTTACAGTTGCTTTTGGTGCGTAAAGGGCAAGTTGGTTTGCTTGCTCTTTAGTTAAGTAGATGTTCTCAATCTTGATCAGATCTTTCGCACCCAGTGCAGATGATGGCAGGTTTAAACCGATCGTAATGCGTTCATTTGACTTGTGCATTTTGAACAGTTTTAGCACCTTGATGCCAATGTTTGCAGGAATATGGTCAATAACAGAACCGTTACGAATCGCTTCTACTTGTAGTTGAGTTTCTTTTACCATGATAGTTCTCCTGCGGATTAAAGAGTTTCGTTCAAAACTAGGGCTAATAGAGCTTCACGAGCGTAAACGCCGTTTTCTGCTTGCTCAAAGTAGTAAGCGTGCTTGGTCTTATCGACATCGGTCGTAATCTCATCAACACGTGGAAGTGGGTGCAGTACTTTCAGGTTGTCGCGCGCACCCTCTAGTGTTGCTGCAGTAAGGATGAAGGCTGATTTCATGTGCGCGTACTCTGACTCATCAAAACGCTCTTTTTGAACGCGAGTCATGTAAAGCACGTCGAGTTCAGGTACCACTTCTTCAATATTGTTGTGCATGCTGAACTTGATACCTGCTTCCTCCAACTCTTCGCAGATATAGTCAGGCATGGCCAACGCATCAGGTGCGATAAAGAAGAAACGCACGTTGTCAAACTTAGCCAACGCTTGAGTCAGTGAGTGCACAGTGCGGCCATACTTAAGGTCACCGACGAAGGCAACGTTTAGGTTGTCGAGCGTGCCTTGCGTCTCGTAGATAGAGAACAGGTCAAGCAGCGTTTGAGTTGGGTGCTGGTTCGCACCATCACCGCCGTTAACGATTGGTACGCCGTTAGAAAACTCAGAAGCTAAACGTGCTGCCCCTTCTTGTGGGTGGCGCATTACGAACGCATCCACGTATGACGCAATCACTTGTACCGAGTCCGCTAGTGTTTCACCTTTCTTCGCTAGTGAAGTGTTACCGCCATTATCGAAACCAATCACGCTGCCGCCTAAGCGTTCTACCGCTGTTTCAAATGACAGTCGAGTACGAGTCGAAGGTTCAAAGAAGCAGCTCGCCACAACCTTGTTTTTCAGTAGCTCAGGGTTTGGCTCCGCTTTTAAGCGTGCAGCAGTGTCAACGATAAGCTCTAGCTCGCTGCGGCTGAGCTCAGGGATAGAGATGATGTGCTTGTTAAATAACGAATGCGCCATAGCAGTATTTCCTCGTCTCGTGGATGACAGACAAAAAAAAGCCCCCTAACAATAGGAGGCGGATATTGGATAGATGGAGACAAAAAATAGAACAGCGAACGTCCCCGATTCAGGGCGTGTTTTGTAACAACGTTGGGTTGTTAATTGCTGGTTCATTGATGCTCTCCTAGACAAATTGCGGAGGATTATACGGACAAAATTTCGTGACGCAAGCGTTTGCGTAAACTATCCAGAAATTGGATTTTTATGCGAAATAGCCCGGTTTTGGGTGGTTTTTCGCAGCCATTGGTAGAACTTGCTTGAAGGAGGTTTGTGACGATGTTGGACAAAAAGTGGATGAAAAAAAATGCGGGCTTTATTCAGCGTACTGAACTCCACCCGCATTTCCCTGCAAATTAATACTCTTCATATTTGAAGCTCTAGCTGCGTTAACTTCATTTCCTCCCTGGAATGCCAGCCCAGCCCAATCACTTAGCGGACTAAGCTCATGGAGAGTCGGAAATTTGTTGCTTTGCTACAGCTCCGACTATTTTGAGTATTAGAGTTTGTTATTAGTGATATTAGTCGCCTAGTGTCGCAACCATTACTGCTTTGATGGTGTGCATACGGTTTTCTGCTTCGTCGAAGACGATAGAGTGCTTAGATTCAACAACTTCATCTGTCACTTCTACGCCATCTTTTAGTTGTGGGTATTCTGCTGCTAGTTGCTTACCAACTGTGGTATCTTCACCGTGGAATGCAGGTAGACAGTGCATGAATTTCACATCTGGGTTGCCAGTCGCTTTTAGCATTTCCATGTTTACTTGGTAAGGCATCATTAGGTTGATACGCTCAGCCCACGCTTCTTTTGCTTCTCCCATAGATACCCAAACGTCAGTGTATAGGTAATCACAACCTTGAATGCCTTCTTGAACGTCTTCAGTTAGAGTGATCTTCGCACCTGTCTCTTCAGCGATTTCGCGACAAGTCGCTACTAGCTCTTCTTCTGGCCAGAATGCTTTTGGAGCCACTAGGCGGATGTCCATGCCCATTTTCGCCGCACCAACCATTAGCGAGTTACCCATGTTGTTGCGAGCGTCGCCTAGGTAAGCAAACTTCATTTCATGTAGCTGTTTGCCACGGCCGTGTTCCATCATAGTTAGGAAGTCAGCTAGGATTTGAGTTGGGTGGAACTCGTCGGTCAGGCCGTTCCATACTGGAACACCCGCGTAAGCGCCTAGCTCTTCAACGATTTCTTGACCAAAGCCACGGTACTCGATGCCATCGTACATGCGGCCAAGAACGCGTGCTGTATCTTTCATTGACTCTTTGTGACCGATTTGAGAGCCCGATGGGCCTAAGTAAGAAACTTGAGCGCCTTGGTCAAATGCTGCAACTTCGAATGCACAACGAGTACGAGTAGAAGTTTTCTCGAAAATTAGGGCAATGTTTTTGCCTTTTAGACGAGGTTGCTCATAGCCGTTGTATTTCGCTTTTTTAAGCTCCGCAGAAAGATCCAACATGTGTTGAATTTCGCGTGGAGTAAAGTCTAGTAGTTTTAGGAAGTTACGGTTACGTAGGTTAAAAGCCATGATGTTTTCCTTCTTTGTTTTGATTGCACTCTCTTGATTGCAGGGTAAAGGAGTAAGAAAGTGCATAAATTCAGTAATATTGGTCTAACTAATTGTGTTGTTCTTTAAAAAGGAGCGAGACATGAAAGCAATAAGTTCAACGAGGGTCTGCTGTTCAATGAATCGCTCCCGTTGTGGAGCAAAATTCTGCTTAGCCTTTAGTAATGTTGGTGCCAGCTGTGCCTTGAAGAATACGTAAGCCATCTTCTAGCGAGCCGATACCCACAACTTTGCCACCTTGTTTGATGAACTCGCACGATGCTTCAATCTTCGGCCCCATAGAACCTGCATCGAATTCGTATTTAGCCAGTTCACTTGGCGTCGTTGCGCGCAGAGCGTGTTGGGTTGGTTTGCCCCAATCTAGGTAAACTGCATCAGCGTCAGTTAGGATAAGCAGTGCGTCTGCATCTAGCTGTTTCGCTAAGAACGCTGCTGACATATCTTTATCGATTACCGCTTCAACACCGGTTAACTTGCCGTTTTCACGTTTCACCGGAATACCGCCACCACCAGTACAGATAACTAAGTGGCCTTCATCGATGAGCTTAGTGATCGCTTCGTGCTCAATGATGCCTGTTGGTTGAGGGCTAGGAACGACGCGGCGGAAGTGTTTGCCGTCTGGCTTGATTGTCCAGCGGTACTTCTCAGCTAGTTCACGAGCTTCAGCTTCTTCGTAAATCGGGCCAATTGGCTTAGTTGGGTCAGCAAATGCTGGGTCATTTGGATCAACGGTCATTTGCGTTAGCATGCACGTCGAGTTGATATCTGGCATTTGGTTTTTGAACTCTTGCATCAGCATGTAGCCGATCATGCCTTGAGTCTCGCTGCCTAGTACGTCTAGTGGGTATGGTGCTACCTTTTTGTACTCTAGGCCCTGTAGTGCAAGTAGGCCGACTTGTGGGCCGTTGCCGTGAACAAGAACAACGTTGTACTCTTGCGCGATTTGAGAAATTGTTTTAACTGCAATTTCAATGTTTTGGCGCTGAACTTCAGCTTCTAATGGCTCGCCACGACGAAGTAGAGCGTTACCACCTAGTGCTACAACTACTGTTTGTTTAGTCATTGCTTAAATCTCTCTGCAGGGGGCAGGAGCAACTGGCTCCTGCCAAATAACACTTACTTAGATACCGTCACGCTCGATTGGGCAGCTCATGCAGCGAGCACCGCCACGACCACGGCCTAGCTCATCACCTGGGATAGGTAGAACAGTGATGCCTGCTTTGTCGTATTTCTCGTTGGTGTAAGTGTTGCCTTCGTAACCAACAACTACGCCAGGTTTAACAGTTAGAACATTGTTCGCGTCGTTCCACTGCTCACGCTCTGCGTGGAAGTTGTCGCCACCTGTTGTGATTAGGTTTAGCTTGTCTACGCCTAGTGCTTTTTCGATAGCAGTAACGAAGTAGCCTTCTTCTTTCACATTTACAGCGCCAGACTCATCACCTGTTAGGCTCCAGCACTTCACATCTTTACGAACCACTTCTGGGTAAACAGAGAAGGTATCTTCGTCCATGTGAGTCATTACTGTGTCTAAGTGCATGCAAGAGCGGTGCTTAGGAAGCTCCATTGCGATGATTTGTTTCGCTTGACCGTGTTTGAATAGACCAGAAGCTAGGTGTTCAACACCTTGAGCAGTCGTACGCTCAGACATACCGATAAGAACTGTGCCACGGCCAATAACAAGCACGTCACCGCCTTCGATTGTTGAGTTGTCGTAGTTGATGTTTTCGTCATCGCCAAAGTACTTAATGAAGTCTTGGCCTGCGAAAGTTGGGTGCCAGCGGTAGATAGCACGAACATGGTTAGTTTCACGTTGACGAGCAGGCTTAGCCATTGGGTTGATTGATACGCCACCGTATACCCAGCAAGACGTGTCACGAGTAAATAGGTGGTTTGGTAGTGGTTCAATGATGAAGTCAGTTGGAGCGTGAAGGCCCTGCATCATTGAAGATGATTTCATTGGCATTTCAGCGTAAGAAAGACCACCAGTCAGAATCTTAGCAAGCTCTAGGTTTGGTAGATCACCTAGGTAGCAGCGAACGTCGTTAGCGAATGTTTTGCCAAGGCGGTATTCAGATACTTGGTGGCTCAGTAGCCACTCTTTCGCTTCTGGGACAGCAAGTGTATCTGCCAATAGGTCAGTTAGAAGTAGAACTTCAACGCCTTGGTCACGTAATGTTTGAGTGAATACGTCGTGCTCTTTACCAGCACGCTCAACCGCCAATACGTCATCAAATAGCAGATCGTGACAGTTAGAAGGTGTTAGGTGAGTCAGAGCTCGTCTTGGACGGTGAACCAGAACGCGACGTAATTGACCGATTTCAGAACCTACGTATAACTTACTCATGATCGTATCTCTCTTATATTTAAATTAGTTTTAATTTTTATAAAACTAATATTTATGTGTAGGGAAAAGAAG
>NZ_JATABG010000058.1:0-12849 GCF_036533755.1 Vibrio sp. M260118
ATAGTTCAGCGCATGTTCGATTGGGGTAAAACGTCTATGCCTGACCTCTCCGACAAATAGGCAACTGCCTTTCACTTCCGCCATATCACGCTGCCCCTTGTGAACGAAGATTGGCATCTAGTAGATTGATACCTCGAACCACATCAAGAGCGCTACGCACACCATCTTCGTGAAAGCCGTTGTACCAATAAGCACCACAGAACCAAGTGCGAGACAAGCCATTGACCTCTTCACGTCGAGCTTGCGCTTCTATCGATTGCTGATTGAATACAGGGTGGTGATAAACAAAGCGTCTTAAAATCTTACTTTGGTCAATTTGCTCACCACTATTAAGTGACACACAGAATGTTTGAGGCGCTTCAATGTGCTGCAAAATATTCATGTTGTAGGTCAACGTTGGAGCTCTGCTATCTTCACCTTCGCTACCTTCTAACCAATAGTTCCAAGATGCCCAAGCCGCTTTTCGCTTAGGTAGTAACTGCTCGTCAGTGTGTAATATCACTTCATTGGCCTGATACGCTAATCCAGACAATACTGAACGTTCGGTGTCACTTGAGTCTTTAAGCAGGCTCATTGCTTGGTCACTATGGCAGGCAAAGATAACTTGATCGAAGCGCTCGCTTTGTCCATTGAAGTGCAATGTCACACCAGCTTGATCTCGAACCACTGAGTCGATAGGGGTACTCAGGCGTATTTTGTCAGCAAAACCTTGGGTCAACGGATCGATGTATGAACGTGAGCCACCTTTGATCACATACCACTGAGGACGGTTAGTCACATCGAGCAAGCCATGATTTAAGAAAAAGCGGGCAAAAAACGGTAGAGGAAAGGCTCTCATATCTGCGAGAGTTGATGACCATATAGCTGCCCCCATCGGCAAGATGTAGTTTTGACAGAAATAGTCACTAAAGCCTCGCGTGGATAAGAACTCACCGAGCGTTACTTCTGCCCCCTGTTGTTCATTCGCGATCTGTTTCACTTCCTTATTGAAGCGCAGAATCTCGAAAATAAAGGAGTAAAACTTAGGATTAAGCCAATTACGCTTTTGCGCAAACAAGGTGCTAATAGTATGACCATTGTACTCTAGGCCCGTACTGTCGTTTCTAACGCTAAAACTCATCTGGCTAGGTCTACCCTCGACACCAATCTCATCCATCAGCGCCATAAAGTTAGGGTACGTTCTGTCGTTGTAGACGATAAAGCCGGTATCAACCGCATAGGATTGCCCATCGAGTTCAACATCAACCGTGGCAGTGTGACCGCCAATGTAGTCATTCGCTTCAAACAGCGTCACGTCATGATCTTTGTGAAGATAGTAGCCGCAAGTTAAACCAGAAATACCTGTACCAACGATTGCAATTTTCATAGTGCTGTTCCTATCCTTGCGCCAATAGTTTAGAAGTAATCGCGTTCTGCCAGCGATAAGGCAAAACTCCGATTAAACGTAAAATAGAAGTGAATTTTTTAGGGAAATAGATGTGGCTCTTGCCCTGCTCTAACCCTTGACGGATCTCTTGTGATGCTCGCTGCGGCGACACCATCATCGGCATGTCAAACGTGTTTTTATCTGTCAGTGGCGTTTCAACAAAGCCTGGGTAGATTATCGATACCTCAATCCCCTTTGGTTTTAGGTCTAGTTGCAGGGTTCTTGCCAGATAACTCACAGCAGCTTTTGAAGCGCCATAGGCCTCAGCCCTAGGTAGAGCCACTTCGCTCGCGATTGACCCAACGATGGCAAGACGATGTCCGCGAGTTAAATGTTTTTGACAGCCTTCAATTGCATTGGTTAAACCAATCACATTGATCTCAAAAACCCGTTTAACCAACTGAGAGTCCATCTGTCCATCATCGATGTACTCACAATCACCTGCATTTAATATCCACAGCTCAGGTACGGATTCAATACTGCTTAATGCCGCGATAGTCGCATCACGGTCGGTAAGATCGAATGCCAAAGGTTGGATGTTGCTAAACGTTTCGCTCAACTCACTCAACTTGTTGCTGTTTCGTCCACAGGCATAGACTTTAAGGCCTTGGCTTGCGTAATCTTTGGCGAGCTGAAGTCCAATTCCTGAGGTCGCGCCGGTAATGAGTACAGTATTCATTTGCCCAACCTCGATTTAATGGTTTTTATCACCGATCCGAGCAAAGGCAGGTTCTCGTACAGCATCTCTCCGAGATCAAAATAATCACGATGATAAATTACACGGCCTTGAGAGAACTTCAGGTGGCTGACACCATTAACGTACACAACCTCACCTTTAGAAAGCTTGGGATGCTCTAACGCCATCTGCCATGTTAGAAAGCCGCTATCTCCCGTCTGCTGATGCTCTAAAATAGTAAAGTCGCAGCGCTTTACATTGGTGTATAAGGCTTCAAAGTAGCTTTCAAGCTCAAACCAGCCTTCTAACCTGTGGGCAGCATCCTCGAACACAACATCACTGTGGTAGACATCCTCTAACAAATGAAGATTAGATTTATTCAGTTGTTGATAGACCTGACTGACACCTTGTACATCCATGTAAACTTCCCCTTTGTCGTACATTGATTTTTTTTGTACAACATAAACATAGATGCTTTGTAAAAGTTGTACAAATTTTATTTTGTATAACTAGTACGAAAAGGTTTTAAAAAAGGATCAAAAAAGGCTTGGTCATTAAACCAAGCCTTTTCAATAAGTAACGTTTAGAACTAAGAATTGCGTAGCGCTGAAATACGCTTATCAAGTGGTGGGTGGCTCATCAATAACTCTGTCATCGAGCGCTTACCATTGATACCAAATGCCATCATAGAGCCTTCTAACTGAGGTTCATGGCTTACTTTTAGTCGCTCTAGTGCAGCAATCATCTTGTGCTTACCTACTAGTTGAGCCGCTCCTGCATCCGCATGGAACTCACGATGACGGCTGTACCACATAGTAATAAAGCTTGCTAGGAAACCAAACACCAGCTCAAGAACAATACTGACACCGAAGTACACCATCATATTGCTATCGCCTTCCTCTTCGTTGTCATTTGATGCAACGATGTTGGCGATAAAACGCGAAAGGAAGATAACAAACGTGTTCACCACGCCCTGCATTAGCGTCATGGTGACCATGTCACCATTAGCAATGTGGCTAACTTCGTGAGCTAGTACCGCTTCTGCTTCATCTCGCGTCATGTTGTGAAGCAGGCCAGTTGATACGGCAACCAAAGAGTCATCACGCTTAGCACCTGTAGCAAAGGCGTTGATGTCTGCGGAGTCATAAATCGCGACAGTTGGCATACCAATACCCACTTGCTCAGATTGACGACGCACAGTTTCTAACAACCAATGCTCTGTTTCGTTGCGCGGGCTTTCGATAACCATACCGCCCACTGAGCGTAGCGCCATGCTCTTTGACATCATCAACGAGATGAACGCACCACCAAAACCAAATACTGCAGCCATCAACAATAAACCAGATAGACTACCTGGCTGCATCCCCGTTACTGCATAAACGATATTTAGAACAACACTTAGTACCAGAACAACAGCTAAGTTGGTTGCAAGAAATAACATTACTCGCTTCATTACTTTTCTCCAAAAAAACGGAAGTATTTTATTATCGACCTAAAGCTCTCATTTAGGTCTGTTGTTAACCTAATAGATATAGTCTATCCCCTTTGATTACAAGGTTAAGCAGTAAATTGAAACATTTAATGTCTAGGAGTGTGATTTAAAAAATCCCGTGATTACAAAGGGTCACGTCAAGAATACTGAATACCCGTAGCTAAACTCGGTTTTTGCTTAGACTTTGGTCGTATTGTGACTCTGTCTCGACGTGCTAGATTTAAGGCAGATGAAAGAATCCATGCTTAAAGGGAACGAAATCATGGTTGAAACTAACGACTATCAAATGGCTATTGATCTACTGCGTTGTCACCTAGGAATCTCTGAAGACGAAGCGTTGCAACAACTAGGCTTGTCGGTGGAAGATAAAACCCAACAGCACATCGCAGAAACGCAGAGCGCCTTAATGGGGCTTGAACAAAACAAGTAACAGGCTCAATAACAAACAAGGCTGCCCGAGGGCAGCCTTGTTGTTTATTAGGTATAGAAAGCTCTTATCGATTTAAAAGTGGCGACACATCAATATATTTCGCCAGATCCTTACGCTTAACTTTTGGTACGTACGGGATCTCACCCAGTTTAGGCGCGTCAATTTTATGCTCTAACAGCTCAATAATCTCAGCATAGTGCTCTGTACCTGGATTAACTCGGTTAGCCACCCAACCAACAATTTCAACACCATCAGCTTTAATCGCATCCATAGTTAGAATCGCGTGGCTTAAGCAACCAAGCTTAATACCAACAACTAACACCACTGGCAGCTTCTCTTGCTGTACCCAACTTGATAAACACTCAGTTTCAGAAACTGGGACGCGCCAACCACCGGCGCCTTCTACAAGGACAATGTCTGAGTTTTGTTTATGTTGAGATAGTTTGTCACTCAGTTTTGAATATTCAATGACAACATTTTCACGTTTCGCGGCAATATGCGGCGAAGCAGGCAGCTCAAGCGCGTATGGGTTTACGTCGTCATACTCTACATCAACCGTAGCCGCTGCTTGTAAGAACAAAGCATCTGAATTGCGATAACCTTGTTCTGTTTTATCACTACCCGCTGCGACTGGTTTATAACCAATCGTTTTTAAATCCTTTTCAGCAAGCGCATTTAAGATTGCTTTAGAAGCAACCGTCTTTCCAACATCGGTATCCGTACCAGCAATAAAAAATGCATCAATCATAGATTAATAACCCCTAAACAGACCTGATATGTTGCAGGTAGAAGACCCTGCTGGTTCCGATAGGTTTGGTATTCATGTTCAACTTTCAGCAGTGCACTTCGACTTGTTAGCCCAGTAGCGCGTCCATCAATATGGGTCGCACCAATGCCTTTCAAGTCTCGCATAAGTGCAAAAGCTGTCTTGTACCAAACCGTGATTGGCGCTAAGTCTAGTTGATGCAAATGGCATTCAGATTGCGCTAACGCAATTTTTACCTGATTGGCTGAAATAAAGTCATTGACGTGTTGATATGAGTCAACTTTTGCCCACGCCTGCTTGAGTTCATAGAGAGAACCGTCCAATAACGTCGACAAGTACGCTTTACCAGAGGGCTTGGCGACTCGTTTTATCTCTTTGAGCGGCACGCTAAGGTCTTCACACCACTGCAAGGCAAGGCTAGAAAAAACGTAATCAAAGTGATTATTGCCAAACGGTAAACACTCCGCATCACCGATTTGATAGCTTATATTGTCCTCACCACATCGAACCTTTGCTTCGGCTAGCATGTTTTCAGAGATGTCGACACAAACGACTTGAGCACCACGTAGCAACAACTCGTTTGAGAAGTACCCTGTACCACATCCGAGATCTAGCACCACCTTTCCTGAGAGATCTTCTGGCATCATCGCTAAGAGGCGCTGTCCTACGTCGCGTTGAAATGCCGCATGCTTATCGTAAGTATTCGCTGCTCGCCCAAACGCATCCGCTATTGCCACTTTGTTGCTTGGTTGATTAGACTCAATTAATACTGCTTGATTCACTGTACATCCTCTATACAAAGCTGTTTCAATGTGTTGGCTAGTTTTATGACGTGCTGCTTATCATGGTTGGCGGTTAAGGTAATACGTAAACGCGCACTCCCCTCTGGCACCGTTGGCGGACGTATCGCCGTAACCCAAAGACCTTGCTCTCTTAGCCTATTTGCAACACGCACAGCATTTTGCGCCGAACCCAAGACAAATGGCTTGATCGGTGTTTCAGTTGGGCGATACCCATCCAAGTCAGCCAATTGCGCAGCATAACAATCTGACAGCTCGCCGATTTTTTCACGACGCCAGTTTTGTGTTTGAATCATTTTTGCTGCTTTAGTCAGTGCCACCGCTTGAGAAGGTGGAATCGCGGTCGAATAAACATGGTGTTTCGCAAACTGAGTTAAATAGTCGCCAAGCGATTCGCTACACATAATTGCCGCACCAGACAGTCCAAACGCTTTACCAAAGGTCACAATCAAAATTTCGGGTTTAATCCCTGCATAGGCGCAACTGCCCTGACCGTTCTGTCCCAAAACGCCAATACCGTGCGCATCATCGACCGCTAGCCATGAGTGTTTAGCTGTCACCTGCTGCATCTGGACGAGTGGTGATAAGTCACCATCCATACTAAACACGCCTTCAGTGATGACGAGCGCGTCTTTGGTTAGCAATGATTGGAGGTGCTCAACATCGTTATGCTTAAAACGCTTCATGGTCGCAGAAGAGAGCATACCGGCCTCAATGAGTGAAGCGTGATTGAGCTTATCTTGGAGTAGCAAATCGTCTTTCTGTAGCAATGTGAATATCAATGCCTGATTAGCCGAAAATCCCGAGCCAAACAGTATTGCACGCTCAAAGCCAAGCCACTGACACAACTCCTGTTCGAGCTCTTGATGAGCAGGGCTAAAACCTGTAACTAATGGAGAAGCGCCACTGCCGTTACCATAAAGATCTAACCCCTTCTGCCATGCTTTGGTCAGTTCCTTATCTGAGGCTAAACCAAGATAGTCATTGCTAGAAAAGTTAACAAAGCTAGCCTGATTGTGGACAAGCTCTGCCCCTTGGCCTGACAGAACTGGATTAAGTGAGCGGGTTAAGCCCTTAGCGTTGCGTTCGCTAAGGGCTAAGTTGATACGCTGATCAAACACTGGCATCGTAGAAAAGATCGTCTTTGGTAGGCCTTGCAGCAACACGTTCTACAACACGGTCAAGTAGATCGTTCTCTTCGATTTCATCAGGCTTTTGCGAAACTTGCTGGCTGTTGATACCTAGCTTATCGAACAACTGCATATCTTTGTCTTCAGATGGGTTTGGTGTGGTCAATAATTTGCAGCCGTAGAAAACCGAGTTAGCACCTGCCATAAAGCACAAGGCTTGCATTTGCTCATTCATGTTTTCACGCCCAGCAGATAAACGGACCGCTGATTTTGGCATCATTATACGAGCAATAGCGATCAAGCGGATGAAGTCGAACGGTTCAACATCATCTACCTCTTCTAAAGGTGTGCCTTTTACTTTAACCAACATGTTAATTGGCACACTTTCTGGGTGCGTAGGTAGGTTGGCTAGTTCAACTAAAAGGCCGGCGCGATCATTGGCACTCTCACCCATACCAATAATTCCGCCAGAGCATATTTTCATGCCCGCATCACGCACATGTGTCAAGGTATCTAGACGGTCTTGGTAAGTACGAGTTGTAATGATGCTGCCATAGAACTCAGGAGAGGTATCTAAGTTGTGGTTATAGTAATCTAAACCGGCATCGGCAAGAGATTTAGCTTGATCAGAAGTTAACATACCCAAGGTCATACAGGTTTCTAAGCCCATGCCTTTGACACCTTTGATCATTTCAGTAAGGTGAGGCATATCGCGCTCTTTCGGGTTCTTCCATGCCGCACCCATACAAAAACGCGTCGAGCCTGCACTCTTTGCTTTTTGCGCAGCATCGAGCACGCGCTCTACTTCCATCAAGCGCTCTTTCTCAATATCCGTCGTATAACGAGCACTTTGCGGACAGTATTTACAGTCTTCTGGGCAGGCACCTGTTTTGATGGAAAGCAGGGTACTGACTTGAACATGATTATGTTGTTGATATTGGCGGTGAACCATTTGCGCTTCAAACAATAGATCCATAAACGGCTTTTCCATCAAGCCACGAACTTGTTCTACCGTCCAGTTATGACGAACTTCCACATGCTTTCCTTTGATTATTGTTAGTTTAGTGACTTGGCTAGTCTACCGACACATTGTAGACTGTCAACACAACGAAATATCAAAAGTTTACATTTGATTAAATTTTAACCAACAAGATTTCTGGAACTAGGCATGGATCTCGCTTTCGATCGCCGTCATATATGGCATCCCTATACTTCTACCTTAACACCTCTGACCTGCTACCCCGTCACATCTGCTAACGGCGTTTACCTGCAATTGGAAGATGGAAAACAGCTGGTAGATGGAATGTCATCTTGGTGGTCGGCGATTCATGGTTATAACCACCCGCACCTGAACAAAGCAGCGCGCAGTCAGATTGATAAAGTATCTCACGTGATGTTTGGTGGCATCACCCACGAGCCTGCCATCAATCTATGTAAAAAGCTGCTTAACTTCGCACCAAGCAACTTGCAGCATGTTTTTTTGGCTGATTCTGGCTCTGTCGCCGTAGAAGTGAGTTTAAAAATGGCGCTGCAATACTGGCACGCCAAAGGTGAATCTCGTCCTAAGTTCCTCACCCTACGCGATGGCTACCACGGTGATACCTTTGCCGCTATGTCAGTCACTGACCCTGAAAATTCGATGCACTCTCTATATAAAGGCTTTCTGCCGGAGCATATTTTCGCCACGTCCCCAAAAACAGGATTCTGGCAACAGTGGGATGAAAACGATCTTGATGATTTCCGGGAAAAATTAGCCAAGCACCACCGTGAAATCGCAGCGGTGATCTTAGAGCCTATCGTGCAAGGTGCAGGGGGTATGAGAATCTACCACCCTAACTTCCTCAAAGGGGTAAGAGAGCTATGCGATCAATATGGTGTATTGCTGATCCTAGATGAGATCGCAACAGGCTTTGGCCGTACAGGAAAGATGTTTGCTTGTGAACACGCAGAGATTCAACCTGATATTTTGTGCGTAGGCAAAGCACTAACGAGCGGCTATATGACCCTCTCCGCAACCCTAGCTTCCAGTGACGTGGCCAATACCGTTTGCGGTGGTGAAGCTGGGTGCTTTATGCATGGCCCTACCTTTATGGGCAACCCACTTGCCTGCGCCGTTGCCACAGCCAGTATGGAACTGCTTGAAAAAGGCGAATGGCAGAGTCAAACCAAGCAGATCGAACAGCTGTTCTCACAACTACTGCCTAAGTTAGAGAAGTACGAAAGAGTGAAAGAGGTACGTTGGCTTGGCGCTATTGGGGTCGTTGAAACCACGACTGCGGTCAACATGGAGCAAATACAGGCGCTGTTTGTAGAGCAAGGCGTGTGGATTAGACCATTCGGTAAGCTCATCTATATGATGCCACCGTTTATTAGCGAGCCTGAGCATATAGAGAAGCTGGTGGGGGCGATTGAATGTGCGTTAAATGATGAAAAATGCTTTACTTAAGTCTCGAGCCGCGAGTGACTAGCAACTCGCGGCTCGAAACTCGAAACTTCAATCAGTTTGTTATTCTTGGTCAATCATCCAACGACGGAACGCTTTACGCTCTTCTTTAGAAGATTTTAGGTACCAGGCTTTTAGTTGGTCAACATTGCTAGATGCAACCGGCTTAGCTGGAGAGGCTTTTTCTACTTTGCTCGATGTTGAAGTTACCGCTGCTGTTGTCGTTGCTGCAACTGCAATAGCTTGCGCTTCAACTGGCTTGTCAACAAGCTGGCCGTTACTGAAGTAAATACCACGTTTTGCATTATGCTCCGCTACTCGCTTTTCTAAGCCAGAGAATGGCAAAAAGCCCGTTTTTCCTTCAATCATAGATTGTTCATAGTCGGTTAACTTGCCATCGATTTTCACAAACCATTTCGGCGACTCTCCTTCAAAAGCTCGCTGTGCTTCATTAATACTTCTTGCTACTGGGTGGTCAATCACTACCTCTTCACCGGTAACATTAAATGAAATAGCAAATGGCTTAGACGTAAACACATCGCTACTCGAACCTCGAGACATGTTCTTATTCATCCTTAACACAACTTGATTAAAGCCTTCGCTTATCTCATTTTCACCGATTTTACTCTCTGCTGACTGGCCATTGATATATAGAATATCTACCCCACGCTTTGGCGTCAATGTCGCGGCATTCGCTAAACCGAAAGTCAAGCTACTCAACATAGCGATTATAAGGCTGTACTTCATTATTTATCCCTATTTAACGGAAAGACGAGTAATATTTACATCAAAAAATAACAAAAGCCACCCTAGGGTGGCTTTTATGTGTTTCTAAGCTTTATCTAATTAAGAATTAGAATGTCGCTTCAACACCAATTGCTAGACCAGTGTTGTCATCAACACCATCTTGGTCAAGACCACCAACTTCTGCGTAAAGTTTAGTGTTAGGAGCAATACCGTAAGTCGTGTTTACGAACCAACGGTCAGCTTCTTCAGCTTTTACGTCGTGGTCGCCGATTGAGTAACCCGCAGCGAAGCCTAGTTTACCCATAGTGTAGTCAGCTGCAAATGCTACAACGTTGTTGTCTTTGTTGTCAGCATCAGCGTTTACAGCGTAGTAAGCTACTGAAAGTTTAACATTCTCGATACCACCGTAAACTGCTTCTAGAGCGTAAGCAGTGTCATCTTTCTTAGCTGCTGCATCTTCTGCATCGTATTGAGCAACAAAACCAGACAGGTCGAAACCAGCTACACGGAATCCAGCACGCGCATCGTAGTAAGTATCGCCGTTACCGTCTGCTACTACTGCACGACCGTTTGCTTTAAGAATGCTGCCTGAGTCTACTTTATTCTGTACAAAACCTAGAGTTGCGTAGAAGTCACCGTTATCGAAATCATAACGAACAGCTTCGTCATTACACTCGTTTGTGTTCGCTTCTAGAAGCTTAGAAATACCGAATGCTTCATCTGAACCGATACCTAGGTCATCAGCAGCAGTACAAGTACGGCCAAATTTGATTGAACCAGCTGTTTTGTGGTAAGCCGCAACGTAAGTGTCACCGTTACGAGTTACTTTTGAGTTAGTTGTTTCAGAACCGTTGAACTCCCAGTAAGCGCCTACTGACCAGTCGTCGTTAACTAGGTAACGGATGTCAAAGCCGAAGTCAGCGTCTTCAATGCGCTGCTCCATCTGGCTGTCGCCTTTAACGTCGTTACGGTAAACAACTTCGATATCACCTTTAAGGTTAACTGTGATGCCTTCTTCGTTGTATAGTTCGATAGCTGCGTTAGCAAAAGGTGCTGCTGCTGATGCTGCTAGAACTGAAAGAGCTACTAGAGTCTTTTTCATAATAATCCACTGCCTTTTCTATAGAATGGGAATTCCTTGTCCGGTTCCCTTTATGTTTTTTGATGGTAACTCCAGTCTCTTATGGACCAGATGTCACCTTCACTAAATTTCGGGGTCTAGATTGCAAAAGATTATCCGGCGTGTCAAATGTTCTAAAAAATCATGCTAAAAATACATAAAAACAATATATATCAATAATTTACATAAAGATTAGCACTTTTTTCGAGCCAGTTCATAGATTATAACAAGGATCATCAAACACCTCTCCAAACCTCCAGACCAGTCAATAATATCGAAAATGGTAAATTTTGAGAGCAATATCAGAATATATCACCAACAAGGTATTTCTTTTGGCGTGATATATTTTTTACATTTAGAATTAATTGTAAGTCTCTGAAGGTTCAGTTTTTTTTTGTGAACAAGATCCACATTTTGTTATTAAGCATTCTATTTCGTGAACTGAGTTGTACTTAGCGAACTGTGCTATGATGCTTCACCCGCTTTATAGGTCACAGTATGATAACCAGTAAAATCCAACAATCTATCCGCACTAGTTACCAAAACCTGCAGTCACAGCTCGAAAATTTTGTCCCCCGTCGAGCTCAAAACTATCTTGTTGCAGAGATCGCTAAAACACTATGCGGCGAATATCACAAATCTACACGCATGATTGTGGCCGAGGCGGGAACCGGAATTGGCAAATCTCTCTCTTATTTAATGGCCACAATTCCGGTTGCTGTACTTAACAATCGCAAAGTAGTGATCTCGACGGCTACCGTCGCGCTGCAAGAACAGCTAATCGGCAAAGATCTGCCTCTATATAGAAGGCTCACAGACAGAGAGTTTTCATTCATTTTGGCTAAAGGCCGTCAACGCTATTGCTGTGCAGAGAAACTCGCATCGGCCAGTGGTGTCGATGGTGGTCAACTGGCGATGTTTGAAACCAAGCCTAAGCAGAAAGAAATCGAGCTACTGCAAACCATGTACAAGTCTTTGACGCAAGGTAAATGGGACGGTGATCGAGACAGTTGGCCGAAACCAATTAAGGATGAACTGTGGCAGATGATTGTCAGTGACAAACATAGCTGCAACCTAAGCCTTCCAGCACATAGAGACTGCCCTTTTCAAAAAGCGCGCTCTGAACTAGACAAAGCTGACGTGATTATTGCCAACCATAGTTTGGTTATGGCCGATGCCGATCTTGGCGGCGGTGTGATACTTCCAGAACCAGAGAATACCATTTACGTTTTTGACGAGGCGCACCACCTACCTCATGTTGCCCGAGATCACTCTTCAGCTGCCGCCAGTCTGAAAGGCGCCGCAAGTTGGTTAGAAAGACTCAACCAATCAGTGACTAAATTTGCCAATATGGCAGATGAAAAGCGTGTCGCTAGATTTCGCAACGAGTTGCAAGATTCAGTTCAGCAACTAATTCCTTCACTGAGCCAGTTGGCCACGCGCTTCGACCCCACCCAATTTGAAGAGAACGTCTACCGCTTCGAAAACGGTGAATTACCTAGCTGGTTAGAAGATGAATCCAAAACACTTAAAAAGCTCACTCAAAAAGGTGCACAAGCAGTGGCTAAAGTTGCCGACCTAATTTCTGAGCGAGTAAAAGACGGCGAATTGTCTAACCGCTTGGCCGAACCAGCTCTCGCAGAGCTTGGCTTTTATATCCAACGTATGGACAACTTAGCGAAAGTTTGGCACCTAATGGCAGAGCCTTTACGCGAAAAAGGTGCCCCTCTCGTGCGCTGGTTAGAGATAAGTTCAGAACGTGAAGGCGATTTTGTCGTCAACGTTTCCCCGCTTGAAGTTGGTTGGCAACTCGACCAAC
>NZ_JATABG010000059.1:0-12808 GCF_036533755.1 Vibrio sp. M260118
ATTTGGCGACGTAGTTCGCCATCGTTTCCGAAATAGCTAAGGTAACCTGTCATTGTAAATGGGTTCACATTCTGGCTATCACAATAACGTATATAGCTTTGAAATGCTGTATAAACTCCACTTACAGTGTGAACGGAATTGCCATACTTAATATAATCTTG
Organism: Vibrio sp. M260118; assembly: GCF_036533755.1. Lineage (NCBI taxonomy): Bacteria > Pseudomonadati > Pseudomonadota > Gammaproteobacteria > Vibrionales > Vibrionaceae > Vibrio > Vibrio sp. M260118. The sequence goes on from NZ_JATABG010000059.1 coordinate 162, forward strand.
AGTTTTCTTTGCGAACTTTAGTAGGAAGTGGACTCGCCCCTCTATCTGTTTGTTCTTAAGGTCACAACAATGATGAGCTAGGTGAGAAATATCCAACTCAACACTGCTGGCACTGTCTCTATGTTTGACGGGTATGATTGGCTTTAATGTGATCACATTGCTGTGTTCGATCAGATGTATAGTCTGCTTCGAGCTCTTTGCTAACGGACTTTTTGCCATATTACCACCCACCATTTAATTTGTTGTTTTTTCGCTTCGCGGCAGAACGTTGAGAGGATTCTTGGTTCATGAACTTTACGTACTTTTCAGTAGTTGAGGTATCTTCATGCCCCATCAACACAGCTAATTCATCCATTAAAAAGTCATAACCTACTTCGCGCTCTTTTGCTTTATCTCGTAGCCAGTTAGTTGCGAAGGTTGAGCGCAAATCATGGACCCGGTAATACCATGCTGGGTCGATACTTGTTAGGTGTTGGCGTAAATCATTGAAATGCTTCTCTAGTGTATTTGCGGAATACAACGTGCCTTTGTTCGAGAGAAAGAGGTAGCTTGTCGTGTCCAAATCGTTTCCTGACTTAATAAGCTTATTTTGCTTTGATGCGTTACTCAGTCGCCTCTTACTAAATTTGTAGATTTCAAGCTCTTCGTAAATAGCAATCGGCACTTCTAGTATTCTGGGTTTGTTGAACTTGGTTACGGTGATTCGAATAGGCACGACATCTAACCCAGCTATATCAATTCCTGCAATTTGATATGATGGGAAATGGCGTAGCTCATCAATTCTAGTGCCTGTTTCAACGGCAAGTCTGAACATTAGTGAAAACGGCTCTGGTAGTTGTTCAACATATTTACAAAACAAAGATTGATGCTTAACTGTCAAGGGTTTGAGTTTTTTATGTGCTGGCGTTGAGTCTGCGCGAGGGAACATTTGCATGATGTGAGACATATCAACTTCACGGGGCTTGTTTGACCTAGTGTGAGCCAGCATATCGTGCTGGTTGATGCCTTGATTATTTCTCCGGGTGGTCTTGGAGTAGTGGGTAACAATGTGTTCATCGTCATTTTTCACATAGCCCGATCTTTGCAGCCACTTATAGAAGGCAATGACAGAGTTCATATAGCTTCTAGCTGTTGCTAGTGATAAGGCTTCACTACCTTCAGAATTTCTGTGACGACAATTATCGAGCAGGAACTGAGCAAAGCGCCAAGGCGCTCCTCTTTCCTCATAACGAGTTAGGCTTTTATAGGTAAGGTTCTCCGCACGCCGTATCAATGTCCCATCTTCATCATATTGATCTGAATGGGTGCTAGCGAGGAAGCGAGTAAAAAGTAGTAGGGCTTTTGCAATACTGCTCGTGTCTTTTACTTTACCTTCACCCCGTAACTTGGATACAAGATAGAGAGATTGTGGGTAAACTACCGAACCATCAGGGGCTAGAATGAGTTTTGTTTTTTTGTAGCTGTTTTCGAGGTTTGACGGGGCAAGGTGTGGGGTTAAGACAGCTTCGCCAGTGTCTTCGTTTATCTTACTTGTTATCTTAAGCTCGGCGAGAGTATCAACTTCTATTTCGAGTAGCCGAAAGTCATCGTAAGTTAGTTCGTCTTGAATATTTGACACAAAACATCTCCTTGATATCTCCCACTATGTTAAAGGTAGATTATCAAAGAAAACTATCAAGGTTTCTGTCAAACTTTTTATCCAAGGGTAAACTTCTTCTCTCCCCATACTCCGAATTGCTCAGCAACGGCATGGTCTTCATCTGAAAGAAGGGTGAAGTTTAATTCATCGCGCTCGATAAATTTACCAAGACGTTTAACTGGGTCAATACTTACACCGAGTACCACAATGTTGTGGGCATCGAGCTCGGCCTTAACATCGCGGAGTCCTTGAGCTTGTACAGTACAACCAGGAGTCATGGCTTTAGGATAGAAGTAAAATAGAACTTTCTTGCCTTTGAAATCGTCTAGAGTGACGGTCTCGCCATTTTGGTTAAGTAATGAGAACGCTGGCGCTGGTGCACCGGCTGTGAGCGTGTTCATGGGTATTCCTTTTTATTGACTGTTTTTTAAGAAATTTAGTGAGCCTTGTACGGCTAATTTTTGACAAATCGCGTCGAACTCTTCCTGCAACTGCATAAGGTTGCAATCAGAATCCACCGATGCAGAGATGGCGATATGGAACTGGTCTTGCTCAGCATCAATCTTGTCTTTATTAATGGTTTGCGCGCTGAGCGAGGAAAGACCGATGTTCTTCTCTGCAAAAAAGTTAGTGAATTTTTCCGTGAGCCCCGGTTTGTCATCTGACTCGACAAACACTTCTAAGGTATAGGCGTTGTCTATGTACGAGTGTGAAGATGTACGTTTCATGATCGTAATTAGATCATGTTCTTGACCGAGAAGTGGCAAGGTAGTCTCGACACGTGTAATGGCAGCATTGTTCCCTGTTAATAACATGATGAGGGTAAATTCGTTGCCGAAAAGGGCAATACGACTGTCAACAATATTGCATCCAGACTGAGTGACCAGGTGTACTACTTGATTGCATACGCCTGGGCGGTCTGTTCCTACCGCAGTAATCACCAGATGTTGAGTCATAAGGTCACTTCTATCAATGTTAAAGTTATTAATGAGATAGCTTAGCACAGATGAATGCAGAAAAATGGTCAGGGTACACTTTTCTAATTCGCTGAGAACAGTTTTTCATCTAACTCGTTCTGTTCGAATGATTCCTAACTCAGGACTGACATCAATTGAGTTGAATCGAGTAAATTGCCAGAGTTCTAACATCTGATAAATATTCATTCATTTAGGTGATTTAAGCGGGCTTAATTGCTTGTCTTTATCAATCGCCTTACAGTACCATGCGATTAGGATTTAAATTAGGGAGAAAGACATGTTTTCAGGAAGTATAGTAGCGTTAATCACACCGTTTAATCTTGATGGCGAGGTTGACTATGTGAGCCTGAAGAAGCTGGTGGATTACCATGTAGAAGCAGGCAGTGATGGTATCGTTGCTGTGGGCACTACTGGTGAGTCAGCAACGCTTACAGTTGAAGAGCATGTCAAAGTAGTAATGAAAACGGTCGAGTTTGCCGAAGGGCGCATTCCAGTTATTGCTGGCACAGGCGCAAATGCAACTCATGAATCCGTTACCTTTAGCCGTTTACTGAACAACTCCGGTATTGCGGGTTGTCTAAGTGTGACTCCTTATTACAACAAGCCGACTCAAGAAGGCTTGTACTTGCACTATAAAGCAATTGCAGAAGAGAGTGATGTACCACAGATTTTGTACAACGTGCCGGGCAGAACTGCGGTAGACTTACTGCCAGAAACTGTGGCTCGTCTTGCTGAAATAGAAAATATCGTTGCGTTGAAAGATGCGACTGGAGATTTAAGCCGAATTGCAATTCATCGTGAACTTTGTGGCGAAGATTTTATCTTACTAAGTGGTGATGATTCGTCTGGCCTTGATTTTGTGAAACAAGGTGGTAACGGTGTCATCTCTGTGACCAACAATATTGCAGCAGCAGACATGGCTAAAATGTTCAGACTGGCGCGTGAAGGTAAGTTTGAAGAAGCTGAAGTTATCAATCAGCGTCTAATGACTTTACATAAAAATCTATTCGTTGAGTCAAGCCCGATCCCTGTTAAATGGGCTGCGCATAAACTTGGGCTGATTGAACACGGTGGCTTACGCTTGCCACTGACCGAGTTGTCTGAAAATGCTCGCCCAATAGTGGCTCAAGCAATGACGGAAGCTTGCATTTACTAAATTTAATATGGATTGCCGAAGTGTGGACTTCGGCAAGTATGTATCAGGAGTTTCAATGAAATTGTCTCACCAGCTAGTCGTCAGTTCACTAGCTGTTTTTGTTTTAAGTGCATGTTCTGGTAGCGCCGCTCAGCGTCGTCAGGCAAAAGATGACTTTGAATATCTGAACACGCCACCAATGAAAGAGTGGCAGTTGGCCGATGGTGCAACTCCAGAATTCTATCCCGACTACAACATTCCTCAAGGTGAGTTCGTTGGTGGAATCGGTAGTGAGGTCGATATTCGTTCCCCGCAACAGGTTCTTGAGTTGATCCCTGGTGCACGAGCGGAGCGCAAGCAGGGGGAAGTAACTCTTTGGTTACTTCGCGAAGATGAGCTAGATAAAGTATGGCAAACTGCACTGAAGATGCTTCAAGAACAGCAAATGCTAGTTCGTGAGCAGACTGATACTCGTATCGAAACAGACTGGGTTTCTTGGACTGACCAAGACGAAGATATTGAAGTTGGATCTCGTTATGCGATCGAGCGAATCGTCGTTGGTGGCCGTCATGGGTTTAAGATTTCGCTGATTGACTGGCGTGAAAATGGCAAACAGGTGCCTGTCACTGAGACCAACAAAGAGCGTTATAACGCGCTAATGACGAATTTAGTTACCGCGCGTTACGACCTAGATATTCGTGAAGAAGCTGCACGCAAAGCTGAGCAACTCGTTAAGCAGATCCCTGTATCGATGGGCTCAGACCGAAGCGGACTTCCGGTTATTATTGCTCGCACGCCATATAACGTGTTGTGGCTTCGTATACCGACATTACTACCTGAAATGGGCTTTACTATTGAAGAGCGTAATCAGTCTCAAGGTACAGTGAAAGCCAAGTACGCAGCACCAGATGATGAGTTTTGGACCGAAATTGGAGTTAAACCAATTGAGCTTCCCCAAGGCACATACACCTTCTTGTTGGGTGACCTTGGTAACCGTACTTCTATTAATGTCACGGACTCAAATGGTAAGCCGGTTGAAGAGGCAATGCTTCAAGACATGGTACCTATTATTGCTGCAATTGCCGAAAGGCAAACTAACCAGTAATCATTCGATAAAAAAAAAGCTGACATCATGTCAGCTTTTTTTTGTTCGTATTATCAAGTAGTAGCAGTTAAAAAATATCGTGTCCTCGTTTTTCCAGACTGCTACTAATTATCGGCTTATAGAACCATTGCAGCGATCCAACCGAATACAATCAGTGGGATGTTATAGTGAATGAAAGTAGGAACAACTGTTTCCCAAATGTGTTCGTGTTGACCATCTGCATTTAGGCCAGATGTTGGACCAAGCGTTGAGTCTGAGGCAGGTGATCCTGCATCACCAAGAGCCGCTGCTGTACCGACTAAAGCGATTGTTGCCATTGGCGAGAAGCCAAACGCGGCCGCTAGTGGTACATAGATCGTCGCTAGAATAGGAATGGTCGAGAAAGAAGAGCCAATTCCCATCGTCACCAACAGACCAACGACTAGCATTAATAGAGCAGCCAGTGGTTTATTGTCACCAATGCTGGTTGATAGCGCTTCTACTAGCGATTCTACACCGCCAGTTTGCTTCATTACCGCTGCGAAGCCGGCTGCTGCGATCATGATAAAGCCGATCATCGCCATCATGTGTACGCCCTTGGTAAACACATCGTGCGTCTCTTTCCAAGCAATGACACCACCAAAGGTAAACACCATAAAGCCTGCAAGACCACCAATGATCATTGAGCCTGTAGATAGCTGTACCCCCAGTGCCGCAACGATGCCTGCCGCTGCGACAAGGATGTTCTTTTTGTTAATTGACTTTGGGTTCTCTTCTACGTGAGTCAGCTCAGTCTCTATGTACTGGCGAGGCTTACGGTAGCTAAAGAAAATTGCGGTGAGTAGACCAAAAATCATACCAGATGCAGGAAGTATCATAGCCACTGGAACTTGGCTGGCGACCACGTTATCTAAGCCGTTCTCGTGTAGGTTCTTTAGCAGGATATTGTTAAGGAAAATGCCACCAAAACCGATAGGCAGAACCATATAAGGTGTAACCAAACCGAAGGTTAGCACACAGGCAATCATCCGGCGGTCTAGGTTAAGTTTTGCAAATACGCCCAATAAAGGTGGAATAAGAATTGGGATAAAGGCGATATGGACTGGAATGACGTTTTGTGAAGACATAGTTACCAATGTTAGAGCAACTAAAACAGCGTACTTTAGGCCAGTCGATGCTGAGGCGTTCTCTTTACCGTGAATTCGCTTGATGACGCTATTGGCTAGCAAATCGGTGATTCCAGAACGTGAGATAGCGACAGCGAATGTGCCAAGCATGGCATAGCTAAGTGCGATAGTTGCACCACCACCAAGTCCGCTTTCAAAAGCAGCGACCGCTTCATTAAGTTCCATACCTGAAACCAAACCACCAACGATGGCGCTGAATGTCAGTGCGACGACGACATTTACACGCATCAGTGCTAAGGCAAGCATGACACATACAGAAATGACAACAGGGTTCATAATTTACTCTTGAGTTGTGTTTACGGTTATTATTTTGTTTCGTCTTGTGACTCATTAACTAGCGGCCAACCACCTAGGGCCTTCCACTTATTAACGATGCCACAAAAAAGCTCTGCCGTTTTTTGAGTATCATATAGGGCAGAGTGGGCTTCTTTATTGTCAAATTCCATCCCAGCGGTTTTACACGCCTTTGCTAACACAGTTTGACCATAAGCTAAACCACTTAGTGTAGCGGTATCAAACGTTGCGAAGGGGTGGAAAGGGACTCGTTTTAGTTTGCTACGCTCGCTCGCTTCCATCACAAAGCTGTGATCGAAATTTGCATTGTGAGCAACCATGATGGCACGACTACAATCAGCGGCTTTTTGCTCTTTGCGTACCAACTTATAGATCTCTTTGAGGGCTTCTGATTCAGAGACTGCGCCGCGTAATGGGCTAAATGGGTCGTGAATACCAGTAAACTCTAGAGCTTCTTTCTCTAGATTTGCACCTTCAAACGGCTCAACATGAAAATGAATAGTAGAGGCAGGGACAAGATCGCCGTTTTCGTCCATTTTTAAGGTCACGGCACAGATTTCGAGTAGCGCATCCGTCTTTGCGTTGAATCCAGCTGTTTCTACGTCGATAACAACGGGAAAATAGCCGCGAAATCGTTTTTTGAGCGTCAATGCTTCGTTTTCAATAGTCATGTGTGCTTAAAATAGTGTGGCAGGGCAGGCATTATTGCAGATTATTTAGGCGAGAAAAACCGTTAATCCTGATTGAAAACGATTGATTGGTAATTTGTCCTATACAAATCGGTTGGCGAGGTTTTTGCATTAGTCCAATTGAAGCAAGTTGGGTGGCAAAATTGGCGGCCCAAATCGAGTGAAGAGATGAAGTATTGTATGAAGAAGTTATTGGCGAGCAGTATTGCAATAGCAAGCACAGCGTTTACTTACAATGTAGCGGCATTGGAGAAACACTATGTAGCTAAACCACAGCAATCTATGTGGCAAATGGTTGCCAATACGCCACTAGAATGCCGCTTAGTTCATCCGATCCCTAATTTTGGTGATGCGGTATTCTCTTCGTACGCGAGCAAAAAAATTAATTTAGATTTTGAACTGAAGATGAAACGCCCTATGGGTCAAACACGTGATGTTAGTTTGATCTCTATGCCACCAGCATGGCGACCGGGGGATAGCGCAGATCGTTTGACAACTATTCGCTTCTTCCAACAGTTTGATGGCTACGTTGGTGGACAAACAGCGTGGAGCATTCTTGGTGAGCTTGAAAAGGGGCGTTATCCAACCTTTAGTTATCAAGAGTGGCAAAGTCGTGATCAACGTGTTGAAGTTGCACTCTCTTCTGTGCTTTTTCAACAGTCGTACAATGTATTCAGCGACTGCATTGCTAATCTTTTGCCATACAGTTTCGAAGACATTGCCTTTACTATCCTTCACTATGATCGTAGCAGTGTCGAACTGAACAAGCAGTCACAGAAGCGTTTAGCTCAGATTGCTGAATATATTCGACATAACCAAGATATTGACCTTGTACTGGTATCAACCTATACCGATGCAGAAGATAGCAAAAGTGTTAGCCAAAACCTCTCAGAGAGACGCGCTGAGGTCCTAGAAGAATATTTTAAATCGCTAGGACTACCCGAAGACCGAATTCAAGTGCAAGGCTACGGGAGACGCAGACCAATTGATGATAACTCATCTCCTATCGGCAAGGACCGTAACCGACGCGTTGTTATCTCTCTAGGTAGAACGCAGGTTTAAGTAGCGAATTCGAAAACCCCAGATATGAAAAAGGCCAGAGAAACTGGCCTTTTGCGTTTGCATAGTGAGCTTAGTTCAAACGGAATTTAGCAATCAGGTTACAGTTGGTTGCGGTATCAATATCTTGTACCAATTGGGCAATTTTGGGATTAGGGTGCCTTTTCATAAACTCTATGAGTGCTTTTTTACAGCAACCCATGGAGTCAATAAAGGCGTCACATTGAGTATTCGGACATTGCGGGACAAGGGTGAGAACCTTTTCTGACGCAAGTTGGAGATATTTAAGCTCGTAGGCTACATCACCGATATTTCGCCAGAACATTGCCAGGTTGTGGCATGAAATCACCGAAATCATCAGGCGGTCTTCGACTTCAATCTCTTCACTGTCGCTAATTCTTTCACTCAAAGTCAGTGCTTGTTGATAGTGGAGAATACCACGTAGATGGTCATCATCACTCATCGCTATATCAGCAAGTAATGTGTGTTTTTCCCACTCTTGAATACCCATTATCATTATCTCCAGCTATAGATCAGGCTTGAGATTAAATGATAATTATTATCAAGTAAAGTTAAAAAAATGGGACAGTGTGTCACTGTCCCATTTTCAGATTGATAACAAGAGCGATTTAACCTTCTAATCCGGCTGATGCTTGCTTGTTTTGAATCAGTTCAATCATGTATCCGTCAGGATCTTTAACGAAAGCAATATGAGTGCTACCGCCTTTGACCGGTCCTGGCTCGCGAGTGACATTGCCACCTGCAGCTTTAATTGCATCGCATGTGGCGTAGATATCATCAAAACCAATCGCAACGTGGCCAAACGCAGATCCCAGGTCATATTCGCTGGTACCCCAGTTGTATGTGAGTTCAATTACCGCGCCTTGCGATTCGTCACCAAAGCCAACGAATGCCAGAGTGTACTCATACTCTTTGTTTTCATTGGTACGAAGTAGTTTCATGCCCATGACTTCGGTGTAGAACTTGATTGATTTATCTAGATCTCCAACACGAAGCATAGTGTGAAGAATGCGTCCATTTGACATTGTTATGCTCTCCTAATTATCGGGATATACTTTTTCTTTAAACTCACAAAGGTCTTCGATTACGCAGCTACCGCAGCGTGGCTTGCGTGCAATACATGTGTAGCGCCCATGCAAAATCAGCCAGTGGTGCACATCTAACTTAAACTCTTTCGGTACAACTTTAAGTAGTTTCTCTTCTACCTGATCGACGTTTTTACCCATGGCGAGTTTAGTTCGGTTGGATACACGGAAAATATGGGTATCGACAGCGATGGTAGGCCAGCCAAAAGCCGTGTTGAGAACGACATTTGCGGTTTTTCTACCGACTCCTGGAAGCGCTTCAAGAGCTTCACGGTTTTCTGGTACTTCACCACCATGTTGGTCGAGTAAGATCTTGCATGTTTTAATGACGTTCTCGGCTTTTGAGTTAAATAGACCTATGGTCTTGATGTAATTCTTAACGCCTTCGACACCTAAGTCCAGAAGACCTTGTGGCGTATTGGCAACCGGATACAGCTTATCGGTTGCTTTGTTAACGCTCACATCGGTTGCTTGCGCAGAGAGGAGTACGGCAATCAGTAGCTCGAATGGTGTACTCCAGTTTAACTCGGTTTGTGGATTAGGGTTGTTCTCCCGCAAACGCTCCAGTATTAATCTTCGTTTATCTTTGTTCATTTAAGGCTGCTTTCCAATGCTCCGTTTGATGCAGTTAGCTCAAACTGTTTTAATTTGTTACGCGAGCTCGTTCGATGGTCTGCTTTTGTTGTTTTGGCTGTCGAGCTTCAAGTTGCTTGTCGACAATATTCTTGACGGCAATCAGTAGTCCAACGCCAATAAAGGCCCCTGGGGGAAGTAGTGCAAGCAAGAAGCTGTTGTCGAACTGGAACACTTCGATACGTAAAGAAGTTGCCCATTCACCAAGTAGGAGGTCAGCTCCATCGAACAGAGTGCCATTACCAATCACTTCTCGCATCGCGCCCAAAACAACTAGGACGCTGGTCATGCCAAGCCCCATCCAGAAGCCATCTTGAACTGATGGCAATACATCGTTTTTTGAAGCAAAGGCTTCAGCGCGGCCGATGATGATACAGTTAGTCACGATTAGCGGAATAAAGATACCTAACGAAAGATATAGGCCGTAAGCATACGCGTTCATCAGCAGTTGTACGCATGTTACTAGTGCGGCAATGATCATAACAAAAACAGGGATACGGACTTCTTTTGGCACATAGTCACGAACGAGAGATACGGTGACATTTGAGCCGACTAAAACAAGTAAGGTCGCAATACCTAGGCCAAGCGCATTCGTGACAGTGGATGACACTGCAAGCAGCGGACACAAGCCCAGCAGTTGAACCAGAGCAGGGTTGTTGTCCCACATGCCGTTCTTGATTAGAGTTTTATGATCACTCATGATTGCCTCCACAGTTTAGTGGTTGTGCCAATATTTGATCTCGATGGGTGTTGACGTATTGAACGGTATTTTTCACGGCTTTTACCACTGCTCGAGGAGTAATAGTTGCCCCCGTAAATTGGTCAAATTGACCACCATCTTTACGTACCTTCCAGTCTGAAAGGTTACTTTCAGTCACTTTTTTCCCTGTAAAGCTAAGAATCCAGTCTGTGATTCGTAGATCAATTTTATCACCTAGTCCGGGCGTTTCCTGATGGTTTAATACACGTGTACCTGTAATCGTACCATCTTGCTTAATACCAATGATGACCTTGATTCTGCCATTGTAGCCGTCAGGAGCAATCGCTTCGATGGCTAAAGCAGACGGTTCATTGTTGATTGTAGCTAGGTAAGCGGGCATTGGTGTGTCGGTACCTAACGCAGGAGCGTTAACTAGGGTGCAAGCTCTATAGAGATCGTTATCGTGCATTTCATGGGGAATGACTTGATTGAGAACCGACAAGAGCTGCCTTTGCTCCTGAAGCTGGATCTGATCTTTGGTTAGGTAATTGGTTAGCGCCACTACTCCTGTAGAAGCACAGGCGAAAATCGCAAGAACGGCACCGTTTTTTCTAATCGCATTTAACATGATGAAACCTTAGTGACCGTATGTTCTTGGTTTGGTGTAGTAGTCGATCAGCGGCACACACATGTTGCCTAGCAACACCGCGAATGCGACGCCATCGGGGAAACCACCCCAACTGCGAATGATGAACACCATTGCGCCGATGAAGGCGCCGAAAATCAGTCGACCTTTAACTGTGGTCGAAGCCGATACAGGGTCGGTAGCAATAAAGAATGCACCGAGCATCGTCGCTCCAGACAGTAAATGCACCAATGGTGAAGCGGTTGTTCCAGGAGTCAAAACCATGAACAGGCTGCTGATGAGTGTCAAACTAACTAGAAAGCCAACCGGAATGTGCCAGTTGATCACTCTAACTTTAATGAGTATTAATCCGCCAATTAGGTAAGCGAGATTAACCCAATCCCAACCAATGCCTGCGAGGCTGCCAAACTGAGGTCGAGCCATAGCTTCACTTGCTGTATTGCCAGCCGTCAGTGCGGTTTTGAATGCATCTAGTGGCGTAGCCATGGTTACACCGTCGATACCAGATCGGATTTGCTGAAGAGACAATCCTTCGAGATTAAACCCAGTAAAGATCAGCGAGAAAGCATCACCGCTTGAGATCGTATTAGCTTGTAGCTCGTTTGGTGAAATCCAACTGGTCATCTGTACGGGAAACGAGATCAGCAGTACCACATAAGCCACCATCGCTGGGTTAAATAGATTCTGACCAATACCGCCGTATAGATGCTTGGCGATGACAATTGCGAATACTAAGCCGATGGTAACGATCCACCAAGGCGATAGTGGTGGAATAGCGATAGCCAGCAGCCAAGCAGTAACCAATGCACTGTTGTCGCGTAGCGCAGACATTGGATGACGCTTTCTGGCTAGCATGACTAACGCTTCTAAACCTAAGCCGATAACTAAGGCTAGGACAAGCTGGATAATGGTACCCCAGCCAAAGAAATAGGTTTGCGCGGCTAAGCCTGGAACAGCACAAAGTGCTACCCATTTCATTAGATCAGGAGTGCTTCTGCGACTATGCGCATGGGGTGAGCTGGCGATAAAGAAGGCCACTACTCTTTCTCCTCAGATTGTTTTTGTTGTTCTTTCTCGGCTTTACGTGCCTTAGCTCGAGCGATGGCAGCAGCAACAGCGGCTTTTTTCGGATCTTCTCCGCCGCTCTCGGCCTGTTGGGCTGCTTCAACTGGTTCAGACTTCGCTTGTTGCTCCGCTTTACGTGCTTTTGCACGGGCAATAGCAGCGGCAACGGCAGCTTTCTTTGGATCTTCTTCGCTAGTCTCGGCCTGTTTGGCCTCTTCAACTGGTTCAGATTTCGCTTGCTGCTCCGCTTTACGCGCTTTTGCGCGGGCAATAGCAGCGGCAACGGCAGCTTTCTTTGGATCTTTTTCGCTAGTCTGGGCCTGTTTGGCCTCTTCAACGGGTTCAGATTTCGCTTGCTGCTCCGCTTTACGCGCTTTTGCGCGGGCAATCGCTGCGGCAACGGCAGCTTTCTTTGGATCTTTTTCGCTAGTCT
>NZ_JATABG010000060.1:0-12733 GCF_036533755.1 Vibrio sp. M260118
ACTATGTTCAGAATAGAAAAAGAAAAGTTTGGTGAGTTGGATAGCATTAACATAAATAACGAAGAAGAAGGAATTGAGCTCCAAATAATTACTCAATTCGGCTCCATCATTAATAAATACATTGTTAATCACAGTCCATTTTCCTTTATATCTGGCTACAAGAGTTGCCAAGAACTCATTGAAACCAATCCTTTCTTTTCTCGCAGTGCCAAGCTGTTCCCTTTTCCTAACCGCCTCGACAAAGGGCATTACAGTTATCACTCTCAATCATTTCAGTTACCTGCTAACTTCTCTTGGTCAGACCATGCCGTTCATGGCTTGTTGTATAACCAACCCTTTAAATGCATTCACTCACAGGCAAGCCAAACTGAAGCAGAGCTAACGCTTCGATTTGAAACCGAACGTCTTTGTGATGGCTACCCTTATGCGTTCCGTCTCGATACCCATTTTCATATTAACTTAGTTGGTGATCTTACCTGTACCACTTCAATCACCAATCTCAGTGACCAAACAATGCCATTTGGCGATGCGTGGCACCCCTACTTTTCTCTTGGTGGCGATAGAAGCGAGTGCTTGCTTCACATGCCTTCATGCTTTGAACTAGAGCACATCGAAGATTTACCGTCCGGCCAACGCTCTACGTTTTCCAACTTTGTCTCGCCAACTTCACTGGCTGAGTATCAGCTCAATCACTGCTTCGAGTTTGGTCCTCAAACACCGATTGAATTAACACTATCGAGAGCTGACAACCGCGCTTGTTTAACCTACCGCCAAGACAATAATTACCCTTATATTCAGCTCTATACGCCAGCGTCTGAGCAGAGTATCGCTATTGAGCCAATGACCTGCCCTGCCAATGCCTTTAACAACCATATCGGCTTGTTGCATCTTGCTCCGGGTCAACAGCAGAGCTTTCAATGGCAATGTGAAGCTCAATATTCATCTCATTAACCAAACAAGGGCGCAAACGCGCCCATTTTGATTTCATCAACCTAAAACAACCTCTACTGTGTGCTCACCAGAAGTAAAGATTGGTGCTTTTCCACCCTCTACAAGCTCGCCATCAACACGCATCTGTTTAACGCCTTTAGATACGTTTTCTGGGTTAGTCACATGGATGTTGTATATTGCGCCGCGGAATTTTCTGCGTACTTTAAACTCAGGCCAAGCGCTTGGAATACATGGGTCAACAACTAATCCATCCACTTCTGGACGCACACCCAGAATCCATTGAGTACCCGCCACATAAGTCCAAGATGATGTACCCGACAGCCAAGCATTACGCCCTAAACCAAACTGTTGGTGCTCGTCACCGAGAATGTTCTGCGGGTAGCAGTAAGGCTCAGATTCAAAGCTATCAATGCTGTCATTCTTAGACGCTGGATTAATTTGACGATAGTACTCGTAAGCGCGATTGCCATTGCCCACTTTCGCTTCTGCGATCATTACCCATGGGTTCGAATGCAAGAAAATACCACCGTTCTCCTTCGCACCAGGCGGATAAGTAGAGACGCCACCAAGGTTTGGATCAAAGCCGTTGTAACCCGGTGTAGAAAGCTTAATGCCATTGCTTGTATTTAACTTACTGTAGACAGAATCTAGCGCCTGAATGGCTCGCTCGTCAGTTGCAAAACCTGAGATCACTGGCCAGCTTTGACCATTAGTATAAATTTGGCCTTGCTGATTCACATGGGAGCCGATCGGTGCACCTTGCTCATCGAAGTAGCGGATGAACCACTCTCCATCCCAGCCACACTCGTTAACCGTGCTCTGCATCTGCTGATACTGCTCTCCTAGCTGTTTTGCCAATGTTGTTTCCCCACGTAAGGCACACAGGTCGAGCATATCTAGCAAGGCTTTGCCGTACATGTTTGCGACCATCATCGACTCAGCCCCCGTTGGCAGGTTCACTGTGTCATTCCAGTCAGCAAAGCCTAGTAGCGGTAAGCCATGCTGTCCGGTATTGCTGTATGTAAAGTTAATCGCGCGACACAGGTGATCCCATACCGTACCAGACTCAACGGGCACGCCATTGCGATCTTTCTGATAGAAAGGAATCTCTTTATTTAGGAAATCGGCATTACCTGTCTCTTTCACATATTGCGTCACCGCGTAGATGATCCATAGGTGATCATCGCCGTAGTAGTCTGGGCGGTCTTCTTCTTCACGTGAGTCACCCGCATTGGCTTCCATTGTCGATGGGAAGAACTGATGCATCGCACTGCCGTTAGTGTTCTGAACAGATAACAGACGCTCAATGAACTCTCTCGCCTCTTCTGGCATATGAGTAATCACGCCGAGAATGTCTTGTGATGAGTCTCTAAAACCAATACCACGTGCGCCATAACCCAGCTGGTACAGAGACAAGTAGCGAGACCAGTTTTTAGTTGTATGACACTGACGAGGGTTATGAATGTTAAGCATTGAGTTCATGGCAGGATCTGGCGTCTCAACCTGTACCGTTGCTAAGTAGTCATCCCAATGCTCAGTAAGCTCATTGAAGGCTGCATCTACTGCGTCATGGTCACGGTATTTGATTAGCAGCTCTTTAGCATTTTCTATGCTCTCCATCTGTGTCAGCTGCACCACAGTACGCTCTGTTTGGCCTTTTTTCAGCCAACCCAAGCGCAGGTTTAATGCACCAATGTTATCGCCTCGAAGGCACTCAGTATTACCCAATTCAGCTCGCTCTAGAGCTTGAGGTGCCGCCCAACTGCCATAGCCCATGTTGCCAATAAACTGCTGTCTATCACCATCAAAAGAAGTGGCAACGCGATCAGCGGTCATTAGGTTTACCGCCGTGTCGCGTTTCATGAATGCGTACTGCTCAAGAACAATATGATCAGACTCTTCACGGTGCGCTTTTAGAGTCATTGTTTGTGGTACCCAGTCCGCATTGAGTAGCTGTTTGAGCGCATCAAAGTGGGTGAACTCAAACACCGGAACGACATCCACATGCAGATCTTGCTCAGAGATGTTAGTCACCTTGATATCCTGCAGTAAAACTTGGTCCGCCTTAGGCACAAAGAAAGTGCTCTCACAGCGCACACCAAATGCCTCTGCAACAATCTTGGTGTATGAAAGGCCCGTGTGGTTTTCAAACTTATCCAACGGTTTAAGGGTTGGGGTGTAGAACGGCGAGAAGATCTCGACATTGCCTTGGCTGTCTTTGACCTTAAGGTACAAGGTCGAGCCTTTAAAATCCGAGTTCGGTAGCTGGGCAATGTACTTAGTAATGCGGTTAAGAGCTGGGTCGCCTTTACACAGCAGTACTCCACCATTGCTATCAACCAAGCCACCAAAATCTAGTGTCCCTACATAGTTACACCATTTAATTGGCGTACAGGGTGTGGTCGCTACATATTCTTTGTTGTTATCGTCAAAATATCCAAATTTCATCGTCACTATCCCTAACCCCTCCCAACTGGGAGGAGCTAAATTTAAACATCAGTAATTAATTGAGTTAGCTTGCTAGCGAGTTTTCGCTCAATGCATCAAATAGATGAATGGCATCTAGGTCTAAATAGAGCGTTAGATTATCAACATCCACTTCAGCAGCTTGCGTCTCGACCATTAATGGTTGACCAGCTATCTCCGTCTTTAACAGAATGCTCGCGCCAAGCAGCTCCTTATCTTTGATATGAACAGGAACAGGTAGTACTCGGTCGTGGTCCACTTGCTCAGCACGTAGGTGGATGTCTGTTGGACGAACACCAAAATGCAGCGCTAAGTTCTTCGACGCGTGAGCTTTGAAGCGCTCTGGAAGTGGAATAAGGACATCACCTAGCTCAATGAAATATTCGCCATTTTGATCGACAAGTTTTGCATCTAGCATGTTCATTGATGGGTTACCGATGAACTGAGCAACAAACTTATTAGCAGGACGTTGGAATACTTCCGTTGGCGTGCCCACTTGCGCTACATAGCCATCTTTCAAAATCACGATACGGTCTGCCAATGTCATCGCTTCAATCTGGTCGTGGGTTACGTAGATAGTGGTCGTTTTGAGCTCACGGTGTAGCAGTTTGATCTCTTCACGCATTACCCCACGCAGCTTGGCATCCAAGTTCGATAGAGGCTCATCAAACAAGAATACTTTTGGAGTACGTACCATAGCGCGTCCCATTGCGACACGTTGGCGTTGACCACCTGATAGCTCTTTGGGCTTACGGTCTAGCAGTGGGTCAAGCTCAAGCATTTTTGCTGCTTTACGCACTTCCACATCAATGTCAGCTTTTGGCATGCCTTTTAGCTTGAGGGCAAAAGCGATGTTCTCGTATACCGTCATGTGCGGGTAAAGGGCATAGCTTTGGAACACCATTGCTAAGTCTCTATCTTTCGCATCAATCTTGTTCATCAGCTTATCGCCAACGTAGATATCACCGGAAGAGATGCTTTCAAGACCAGCTAGCATGCGTAGAGTCGTTGATTTACCACAGCCTGACGGGCCAAGGAAAACAACAAACTCGCCATCGTTCACAGTAAAATCAAAGTGTTTTACTACGTCTACATCACCAAATGATTTTTTGATGTTTTTAAATTCAACTTTAGCCATTATTTGTTCCCCTCAGCGCGTTCTAGCAACATGTTGCGGTAAGCAATCGCGCTATGTTTTAGTGTTCTCTTTTGTGTTTTGTAGTCGACATGAACCATGCCGAATCGTTGGCAATAGCCGAATGCCCATTCAAAGTTATCCATTAGGCTCCAAGCAAAGTAGCCATCGACTTTGACGCCTTTGCGAATTGCTTGATCAACCGCCTCTAGGTGGCCCTGGAAGTAGCGCACGCGTTGCTCATCGTTTACATCACCACCAACGCAATGGTCGTTACCGGCTGCACCGTTTTCAGTAATGTAAATCGAAGGCAAATTGTCATAACGCTCATTCAGTCTGACTAGCAGGTCGGTTAAACCTTGCGGATAGATCTCCCAACCAATGTAAGTGTGCTCTTTGTCGGTCTGCTTAACCGTTTCAACATCGCCATTTTCATTGAATCGAGCAACGCTACGGGTGTAGTAGTTAATACCGATGTAATCAACCGGTGCACTGATGATTTCAAGGTCACCGTCTAACACCATAGGCAAGCTTGTCGAGCGGCGCTCCTTAACCAGTTCCGGATACTCACCCTTCAGTACAGGGTCGATAAACCAGTGGAAGTTCTCCGCTTCACAGTAGTCTGCTGCCCCCTGATCCTTGTCCGTTAACGGATAAGAAGGTGTTGCGTTGAAAACCACACCGTGTTTCGTATTCGGCGCATTTTTACGCAGAATAGGCATAGCCAAACCATGACCGAGCATTAGATGGTGAGAGGCTAAGAAACCTTCACGTTCACCAACGATGCCCGGGGCGTGCTCACCCCAGCGGTAACCTAAGAAAGCAGCAACAAAAGGTTCGTTTAGCGTGGTATACACTTCGATTTTGTCACCGAAGTGCTGACTTACCACCTCTGCATATTCAGCGAACTTGTAAGCGGTTTCACGATTTAGCCAACCACCTTTATCTTGCAAGTACTGAGGCAAATCCCAGTGGTATAAGGTGACATACACTTGCATCCCTTTAGCGTGGCACTCATCGATGATCTGTTCGTAAAAAGCCAACCCTTCTGGGTTCACTTTTCCATCTTGTGGCAAGATACGCGGCCAAGCGATTGATAATCGATAAGCGTCAACACCCATAGAGTGAATCATCTCAATGTCTTGCTTCCATAAGTGGTAGTGGTCACAAGCGATATCACCGTTGTCATTGTTGTCGACTTTACCCGGCGTGTGACAGAACGTATCCCAGATCGATGGTGTACGTCCGCCCTGATCAATCCCGCCCTCAATTTGATATGAAGAGGTCGCGACACCGAATACAAATTCCTTACTGCGTAACTTTGAATCACTTGGAAGTTGATATTTGTTCATTGTTTTAACCTTTAACTGCGCCGGATGTTAAGCCACTGATCATCTGTTTAGAGGCAAACAGGTAAGTCACTACAAGCGGTAAAATTGAAATTGTTGTTCCAAGCATTACGGCTCCCCAAGGTGTATTTGGAATACCTTGGACACTTCGCAGCGCCTGAGTAATGACATAGTTTTCTGGAGTGGTTAATACCACCAGCGGTTGCATAAACATGTTCCAGAAGAAGACAAACTGTACGATAGCCAGAGTTGCCAGTGCTGGTTTCATCAATGGCAGTACCACGCTCCAGTAAGTTCTAAACTCACCTGCACCATCCAGTTTTGCCGCTTCTAACAACTCTTTAGGAATTGACGCGACTACGTGCTGACGCATTAAGAAAATACCGAAAGGTGTCGTCGTGAACGGTAGCCATACCGCCATATGGTTATCGAGCAAGCCTAAAAACTTAACAATCATGAAGTACGGAATCAGGCTCAGAACAGGTGGGATCATCATCGAGCCGACCAACATGCCGAATAGCACGTTTTTACCTTTGAACTTGAACACCGCAAACGCGTAACCACCCATGCTACAGAACAGCAGTGAAATCGTTGTACCGAGGAAAGCGACATAGATTGAGTTAAACATCGCCTGCCAAAACGGCATGATCTCTTGCAGCTTGGCGTAGTTAATCGCTAGGCTATCGCCGATAGCAAAGCTGATACCTGAACCAAATATCTCAGCACGGTCACGGGTTGAGAGTAGTGCTGACCAGAAAAACGGGAACACGGTAATAATTGCAGAGACAATCAGTACAATGGCCAGCAGAACCATCAATACTTTAGTGAAAATCTCAATCGCACGATCACTTGGAATTAGGGCAGCCAAAGGAGACGTGCTCGTATTTACTGAATGAGTCGACATGTTATTGCTCCCCTAAACCTTTCTTACCAAAGAAGAAGAATTGAACCATGGTACAAGCTGCGATCAATGAGAACAGTAGCCATGAAATTGCTGAAGCTGTACCCATCTCTAGCCATTCCCAACCCACCTTGTACAAGTACATCGAGATGGTTAAACCAGACTGACCCGTACCACCAGTACCTCGGGTTAATACGAACGGTTCTTCAAATAGCTGTAAGTTACCAATGATGGTCATAGTCACAGCGAAGAACACAAACGGGCGAATCATTGGTAATGAAATGTTCCAGAAGCGGCGTAGAGCGTTAGCCCCGTCCATGCGCGCAGCCTCAAGAATGTCTTTAGGAATCGTCATCAAACCTGTGGTGTAAAGCACGATGTTAAAACCTGTGTACTTCCAGAACACCATGATGGCAATTGAAGGTTTGATCATCGTTGCATCATCCAACCAACGAATCGGCTGGTAATCACTAACCCAAGCGAACGCCCAACCAAACAATGAACTATCAGCAAGCGCCATTAGTGTCTGGTTGATGATGCCCGAGTTAGGTGAATACATATTGAAGAAGATTAGTGATGCAGCCACCGTCGACGTAATAAACGGTAAGAAATAAGCAGAAGTTAGCCAGTGACGCAGACGATCTCCCATAGAGACCAGAATATAAGCGACTGGAATAGCGACTAAGTGCTGCGCGACGCCAGATGTAATAGCTAGCCACAAGGTGTTCTTCAGTGAACGCCATAGCCACGGGTCGGTCAGGGCAATGTGGTAGTTTTCTAACCCCACATAGTCCATTGCACCCAAGCCTTCTACCGGGTTCCACTCATGAAACGAAAGATAGATTGAGAATAAAAGCGGGAAAATCCCGAAAACAGAAAAAATGATCAGAAACGGCAGTAGGAACCCATACGGTGTAAGCGCTTTCAAATTTAGATAAGAAAAAAGACGCTTAGTTGGTGATGCTTCCATGACGTTGCTCGCTGCTTGATTCATAGTAACGACCTCTTACAAAGGAGGCGCGTTTCCACGCCTCCCAACCTTAATAATGGTGACTTACATGTTGCGTGTACGACGCTTGATTAGACGCTCTGCCTCTTTAAGCGCAGTCTTAATGTCTTTGCCTTCATCTAGCACTTCCATTAACGCATTTTCTAGAATGATAGAGCGAGCGACGTGGTCACCCTTCGCTGGTGCGACTGGTTTGATGTTTTTCGCCACTTCAGCAAACAACAAACGTGCTTTCTGACCGCCTAAGAACGCAACTTCTTGTTGGAATAGGTCATCGTCGTAAGTGGTTGTGTTCGCAGGGAACGCAGCGATAGTTTCAAAGTGCTTAAGCTGAACGTCACGATCCGTTGTCATGTACTCGATCAACTGCCAAGCTTCATCTTGGTTTTTAGATTGAGTAGGAATAGACAAGAACGAACCGCCCCAGCTGCCGTATATACCATCAGGCAGGTTTTCTACTCCCCAGCTTCCTGCTGTATCTGGTGCAATCCAGTTATTTAAGTGACCAAGTAGCCAAGCACCAGAAAGCTGAGTCGCAAACGTACCGTTACGGAAACCTTCATACCACTCGTTTGACCAAGCTAAGATCCGTCCATCTAGACCTTTGTCACGAATCTCTTTTGCCACTTCAAATGCATGCACAAAACGCTCAGATGTCACTACTGGGTTACCGTCTTTATCAAAGTAAAGACCTTCACCTTCAGGAACTGTAGTAAAGATGATTGCTTGTGCCACGTCCGCTGCCGAAGCAATCAGGTAGACGTTTTTCTCTTTAAGTTTCTCACCCGCAGCGATGTAAGATTCCCAGTCTTTGATAGCTTGCTCTACATCGATCCCTGCGTTTTCGAAAATATCTGTACGGTAGTACATTACGCCAGGGCCAAGATCGACTGGCATACCGTAGATATCTCCATCAGCACCTTTGCCTTGTGTCCATGCGTACGGCGCAAAACGTTCTTCATATTTGTCAGCACCATACTTTTCTGAAAGGTTAACAAGACCGCCAGAGGCAACAAACGGACCGATCTTTTCAACATCAACAACAATAACGTCACCCGCACCAGAGCCTGTTGCTAAGTTAGTCGTTAGTTTTGTGTGGTGGTCGCCATGGTTATTCATCAGGTAATCCACTTTGATACCTGTTTCCTTCTCAAAATCAGGCAGCAGTACTTTCAAACTGCTATCAAAGTCTGGAAAGCCATCAAAACGAATCTGTTTGTCAGCCGCTGTAGCTGTGGCAGCCAGTCCAAGAGCAACCGCACTGGTCAGTGCTAATGTCTTAAATTTCATGTCTTATCCTTAATTTAATTTTTATAGGGTACTTAGTTCCTTGACTGAATTTCTCACCACCAAAGATGGCGACAACTTGAAATTCACATCGCGTCGGTTCTTGTTAAGTTTTTGAATAGTGAGCTGTACTGCTTCAATGCTCATCTGTTCAATGGGGAAATTTATGGTGGTGAGGCCGGGAGTGAGATAACGAGCAAAAAGAATGTTGTCAAAGCCCACAAGTGATACATCTTCTGGAATTGAAAGCCCCCCGCTTCTCAACTCCTCAAATGCACCAAACGCCATGTGGTCATTGGATGCAAACACTGCGGTAAACGAACACTTTCGCTTAAGCAGCTTCTTAACTGCACTGACACCCGTTTCTTCGGTAAACCCCGCCTCTAAAACAAGTGTTTCGTTATACTCAATCCCAGCCTCTTCAAGTGCTCTGCGATAGCCTTGTAGACGCCCCCGTGCATCTGACTTATCGAGAGGACCTGTAATACACGCAATCTCCTTGTGTCCCATTTGCAAAAGATATTGAGTCGCGAGCATGCCCCCAACCTCGTTATCAATATCAATGCAACTTTGCGCCATTTCAGGAACAAATCGGTTTACTAGGACAACCGGAATGCCTTGCTCTTCCAAGGCGATCAGATAATCATCACTTAAGAGTTGTGTGTGCAAAATGAGTGCGTCGACTCTTCTGCCCAACAAAAACTCTACCGATTCTCTTTGACCTTGTTCTGTATTGGAACCCGCGGTCACCACTGCGTGGTAACCAAAACGGCGAAGGTTATCTTCGATGCAATGCAACATGCCCGAATAAAAGGGGCCTCCCAGTTCTGGCACCACAATACCTACACTTCCAGTTCTGCTAGAGGCCAAAGCTTGGGCGATCGAATTGGGACGGTAACCCAACTCTTTAATCGCTTTTTCAACCTTTAGCTTCTTGTCATGACTGACTCGGCTCGTACCATTTATCACTCTGGATACAGTGGCTTGAGAAACGCCTGCATGTTCTGAAACGTGTTTTATTGTTGCCAAATCAACCTCAATACTTCTTATACTTGAAACCGCTTACAAGTTGATTATTGAGCAACCCTGCCCTTTATTACGTGAGTAGCTTCACACTAAATCCCGCGCTAATTTGCCAATTCGGCAAAGGTAGAGAGCTCTTACAGTTTCTCTTCATCCCATGAAACTGTTTCATGAAACCAAGATTCAGTTAGTTTCAAGACCAATCAAAGAAAGCGTATTCGCCGTCATAATCTAGGCCCTAAAACGGCTTTAATTTCCTCCTCTTAGCTCAAATTCATTGGTTAGTTGAGCCTGACGCTCGGCCATACGTTCGAGTTGCTCGCCTTGTAAAGCCAGTTTTTTCGAACGCTCTAAGTTCTCTTCAGCCAATTGATGAATTTGGCTAACGTTGGAGGTCACCGCGGACGCTACAGACTGATGTTCAGTGGTTGCCGAAGCGATTTGGTGACTACGGTCCTCGATCTGATTGAGCAATACATGCACGCTCGCCAGTGAGTCGTTTACGCTGCTGGTTTGCTCGACACAACCAGACATGTCACTGACACACTGACCGATCTGAGATACCGCTTGCTTGGAACGCTGCTGTAACTGTTCAATCTTGCTATGAATCTCTTGTGTCGACGCAGTGGTTTTTGCGGCGAGCACTCGTACTTCATCAGCAACCACTGAAAAACCTCGCCCTTGTTCACCCGCGCGTGCAGCCTCAATCGCAGCATTGAGTGCAAGTAAGTTGGTCTGTTCTGAAATCCCTGAAATGACATCTAAGATAGAGCCAATACTAGCGCTCTCTTTTTCTAGCTCATTTATGGTTTGAGTTGACTCACTCAAGCGCTGCGAGAGCACATTGAGCTGCGCAACGTTTTGACTCATTCTTGTCTGGCTATCGGTTGAGGTTCCGACCGCCTCAGTAACGATAGTGAGTGATTGGTTTGCTGAGTCGGCAATTTCAGCTACCGAGCATTCGATCTGTTCCATAGCGGTAGCGACCATCACCGTCTGATCGGTTTGTTCAGAGATAGCTTGATTGAACTCGGAGCTAGTCGTCTGGTTCGCTAGCGATGAGTCATTAAGTTCTTTCGCCGAATGGCGCATCTGTTCAATGATGCTTGAGAGGTGGTTGATCACTAAATTAACCTTAGCGGCTACTTCACCGAACTCATTCTTTGCACTGTAGGCGACAGATGCAGTTAGATCTTTATTGGCCACACTGTCGAGGGCTTGCTTAAGGAGTTTACTTGGCTTTCTGATCATGTTGGCAATGCCAAGACCAATAACACCAGCAATACATACTGACAGCGCTGCTACAACTACTAGCATGACGAGGGTTTGATCGGCTAGATCAGACGACTCTTCATATAGCGCTTTTGACGTCTGTTCTGCATAGCTTGCCAATCCCTCAATATTGACTAGCTGTTGGTCAATCGCTTGTTCTAATGCCCGTCGCTCATCACGCATAGCTTCGCTCATCGAAATCGTTTGGAAATGTAAACTCACCACGCCCTTGGCGGTATAGGTATCAAGTTCAAGCAGGGAAAAGGCGTGTTCGGTTTTTTGGAATACGCTTGGCGACAACTGCTGTACTTGTTGCTTCGCTTGTTGATAACGCTCTTTTCTATTGTTTAGCTGACGTTGGACAGAGCGTATCTCTGCAGTATCTTGCAAGGTAAATACCTCGTTGGCCTCACCTACCAGCAAGCCAATCTGAGACAGCAGTTGCTCAAGCGCATTGAGTTCATTTTGATTACTCGATTGAGCCAACCCGTTGACCAAATTATTGTTTATTTGCGCGCTAAGAGATTGAAACTGTGCTTGCTTGTAGAGGTCGAGATCCTTTGCATCAAGGTAGTCGATGTATAAGTTTAATAGTTGAGTTATCTTAACTAACACCGCGTCGCTTGATGTATGTACTTCAGGCAGCAAAGCCTTAAGCCCATCGTCAATAAGAGCGCGTTCTTCTAGCCATGCCAGTTGGTATTGGTAACGCTCAATTTTGCTGTCAATGTCTTGTTGTAATGGTTCTAGTTCATCGACATAGGAAGCGGAAAAGTAAGGAGTTAAGCTTCGGTTGATATTAAGAAAATCAATGGTCAACTCTGCAGAGCGCAGCATCAACGGAGTCGAGTCCTGCGTCATTGTTTCCATTTTAGAAGTGATCTGCTGAGTGCCTTGAAAAGCAAACCATGCAGAGCACAAAATTATGCTAATGAGTGCAAAAAAGCCGAGGTAGACTCGTGATACAAGGGAGTGAAACGGCATGGCGAGCCTCTCTGTCATTCTGAAGAGAAAAAAGGGCACAAAGCTTGTGCCCAAAAATTGGAGTCAATCATCTAAGTTAATGATGGCCCTAATAAATCTGCCTTTAGGGCCAATACTGGACAGTAAATTAACGCGCAATTACCACCAAGCTTCGAACATTGCGCCGAAGGCAACCGTGTCGAAAGAGCCTGGAGAGGTAAAGCTAGGTCCTTTCTCTTCCACATCACCGAACGTTCCGTAGAAGCGAAGCATTGGACGACTCCAAGGTAAACCACCTAGAGACACGTTTTGCGATAGCGTTACTTTCCAACCCTCTTTCTCGCTACCATCATCCCAGTCTTCAATCGCGTAGCCTG
>NZ_JATABG010000061.1:0-12617 GCF_036533755.1 Vibrio sp. M260118
AAGCGAGAGTTTAATATTAGAGCCAAGACGGGAAAGATCCTTCCCTAGAGTAGTGAAGAAAAAACCAAGCCGATACCCTAGAAAAAACAATGCCGCTCACCTTAAGTGAACGGCATTAGAGCCTAAGCTCCCCTTTTCTTAATCCTAAAAACTTACTCTAATTAAAGAGCAGCTTTCGCTTTTTCAACTAGAACTGCGAATGCAGCTTTGTCGAATACCGCGATGTCAGCAAGGATCTTACGGTCGATCTCGATAGATGCTTTCTTAAGACCGTTGATGAAACGGCTGTAAGATAGACCATTTTGACGAGATGCAGCGTTGATACGTGCAATCCATAGTTGACGGAATTGACGTTTCTTGTTGCGACGGTCACGGTAAGCGTATTGACCAGCTTTAGTAACTGCTTGGAAAGCTACGCGGTAAACACGTGAACGTGCACCGTAGTAACCTTTAGCTTGTTTTAGAACTTTCTTATGACGTGCACGAGCTTGTACACCACGTTTTACGCGAGGCATTATGCTTCTCCTAAACTAAACGATTAAAAACTAAAAAGAATTATGCGTATGGCATCATACGAGCAACTGCTGCTACTTCAACTTTAGGAAGTAGTGCATTTGGACGTAGCTGACGCTTGTTCTTAGTAGTACGCTTAGTCAGGATGTGACGTTTTGTAGCGTGCTTGTACTTAATACCACCAGCAGTTTTCTTAAAACGCTTAGCAGCACCTTTGTTGGTTTTCATCTTAGGCATGATGAATAACTCCGCATTGTTGAGTTGTTTATAACAATAGTAATTAGGGCGAATAAAACCCCGCCGCTTTGCAACGGCGAGGTTTAATTACTTGCAAAGCCGTTAATTACTTCTTTTTAGGGGCAAGAACCATGATCATCTGACGACCTTCAATACGACTTGGGAATGACTCAACGACCGCTAGATCGACAGTGTCTTCTTTCAAGCGTTTTAGAACGTCAACACCGATGTCTTGGTGCGCCATTTCTCGGCCACGGAAGCGAATTGTTACCTTCACTTTGTTGCCTTCTTCAAGGAAACGCGTCAGGTTGCGTAGTTTTACCTGATAGTCTCCAATATCAGTTCCAGGACGGAATTTTACTTCCTTAATCTGAACCTGTTTTTGCTTCTTCTTCTGCTCTTTAGCAGCCTTGCTCTTCTCAAAGAGGAATTTACCGTAGTCCATTACATGACATACAGGTGGCTCAGCGTTTGGACTGATTTCTACCAGATCCATACCCGCTTCTTCAGCTGCTGCTACTGCTTCTTGAATAGAAACAACACCAACTGATTCACCGTCTGCGCCTGTTAAACGAACTTCACGAACGCCACGAATTTCACCGTTTAAACGATGAGCATTTTGTTTGGCCGGTTGTTGGCCGCGTCTTCCGCCTTTAATAGCTTATTCCTCCAGATTGAGCTTACGGCTTGAGATCTCGTCTTGGATGTATGAAATAAAGTCATCCACTTTAAACTTACCGAGATCTTTACCTTTGCGAGTACGTACTGCGATTTCACCGGCTTCCATTTCTTGGTCACCACAAACCAGCATATACGGAACACGCTTCAAAGTATGTTCGCGGATTTTAAAGCCAATCTTCTCATTTCTCAAGTCCGCTTTAGCTCTAATTCCAAATTTTTGTAGTTTTTGTGCCACTTCCTGAACATAATCTGACTGTTTGTCAGTAATATTCATGATTACAGCCTGCTCCGGCGATAACCAAGTCGGGAAGAAGCCGTAGTATTCTTCAATCAAAATACCAATGAATCGCTCTAGTGAGCCAAGGATTGCACGGTGAATCATAACTGGCACTTGGCGCTCGTTATTTTCATCAACGTAAGTTGCACCTAAACGACCTGGTAGGTTGAAGTCTAGCTGAACCGTACCACACTGCCATGCACGATCTAGACAGTCGTGTAGAGTGAACTCAATCTTAGGCCCGTAGAATGCACCTTCGCCTTCTTGAAGTTCATATTCGATATTCATCGCTTCAAGAGACTGCTTCAATGCCTCTTCAGACTGGTCCCAAATCTCATCAGAACCAACACGCTTTTCAGGGCGAG
Source organism: Vibrio sp. M260118 (assembly GCF_036533755.1). Taxonomy (NCBI): domain Bacteria; kingdom Pseudomonadati; phylum Pseudomonadota; class Gammaproteobacteria; order Vibrionales; family Vibrionaceae; genus Vibrio; species Vibrio sp. M260118. The sequence goes on from NZ_JATABG010000061.1 coordinate 2,074, forward strand.
TAGATAGCTTAACAACGATATTATCGAAACCAAATGTTTGGTACGTATCGTAAACCATCTTAATACAGCTGGTCACTTCCTCTTGGATTTGACTCTCTGTACAGAAGATGTGCGCATCATCCTGTGTAAAGCCACGCACACGCATAATGCCGTGTAGTGCACCTGATGGCTCGTTACGGTGACATGAGCCAAACTCAGCCATACGTAGCGGTAGGTCACGGTACGATTTTAGACCTTGGTTAAAGATCTGCACGTGACCTGGGCAGTTCATTGGCTTGATTGCGTATTCACGGTTTTCAGAAGAAGTCGTGAACATTGCATCAGCGTACTTATCCCAGTGACCAGAACGTTCCCAAAGAACGCGGTCCATCATCAACGGACCTTTTACTTCTTGGTAACCGTACTCATCAAGCTTAGCGCGAATGAATACTTCTAGATCACGGAAGATAGACCAACCATTATGATGCCAGAACACCATACCCGGTGCTTCTTGCTGCATGTGGAACAGGTCTAGCTGCTTACCGATTTTACGGTGGTCACGCTTAGCGGCTTCTTCTAAGCGAGTTAAGTGCGCCTTAAGCGCTTTTTTGTCGTGGAATGCAGTACCGTAGATACGTTGTAGCATCTTGTTGTCGCTGTTACCACGCCAGTAAGCACCTGCTACGTTAAGTAGTGTGAAGTGCTGACAGAAACCCATATGTGGTACGTGTGGACCACGACACATATCGATGTATTCTTCATGATGGTATAGACCTGGACGATCATCGCGAGATACGTTTTCGTCTAGGATTTCCATCTTGTATGTTTCACCGCGAGCTTCAAATGCATCGCGTGCTTCCTGCCAGCTAACCTTTTTCTTGATAACTTGGTACTTAGTTTTCGCTAGCTCTTTCATGCGCTTTTCGATCTTGTCTAGATCTTCTTGCGTTAGAGAGTGCTCTAAGTCGATATCGTAGTAAAAGCCGTTGTCGATCGTTGGACCAATCGCCATTTTCGCTTCAGGGAAAAGCTGCTTGATCGCATGACCAAGAAGGTGAGCACATGAGTGGCGAACGATTTCTAGACCATCAACTTCATCTTTAACGGTAATGATTTCAAGGCTTGCATCTTGTTCAATAAGGTCACAAGCGTCGACGCGATTACCATCAACACGACCTGCGATGGTTGCTTTAGCAAGGCCAGGACCGATAGATTGAGCGACTTCAAGAGTAGAAACTGGGTTGTCAAATTGACGCTGACTGCCGTCAGGAAGAGTAATAATAGGCATTTAACTGTCCTTTACAGTGGTGTTGCACACCAAGCAACACATGCAATTTAAAACGTGTCTTTAACTTAGAATTCAATGAGTAAAGACGAGAGTTTTTTCCTTTTCTGCGCAAATACGGATGCACAATTCAGGAACGAACGCGTATTGTAACCAATTAAGGCAAAATAACAATCAAAGTCACAGAATTGATGAGAAAAAGTTCAAATTTCACTCAGTTCAACCATTGATTAAGAACATTACGAGATTGCTCAATGACATCGCTAGCAAGGATTCCGATTTTACCGTCCTGTGCGGCGAGTTGATCTGCAACTTCACTATGAATTAACACCCCAAACTTAGCCGCATTACCAAGTGACATGCCTTGAGCAATTAGCGCCGCGATTATGCCCGTCAATACATCACCCATTCCCCCTGTTGCCATACCTGAGTTTCCAGCCTGACAAACATGAGTTATGTCTCCGTCAAATATTAAGGTGCCTGCACCTTTTAATATCACAACACCGCCATAGAGATTGTGCAGTGCTTTGACCGCTTGGAATCGGTCTTGTTCAACGTCGCTAACAGAACATTGCAGCAATCGCGCTGCCTCACCCGGATGCGGTGTGATAACTCGTAGGTCATCTGTGGTTGGGTTCTGAGCTAGAAGGTTTAAGCCATCAGCATCAACGACCTTAGGTTTATCAACTTTGCTCGCGACTTGATACAAGTCTTGCGCCCACTCATCGACACCAAGCCCAGGGCCTAGCGCAACAACATCCGCAAACTCTAACGCTTCAACCAAAACCGTTTTGCTTTCTTCCCAGCCTAAAGTCATCACTTCTGGGCAAGCTACCTGAAGCGGTAGCGCTGAACTAGGATGGCACAAGGTACGAATCAACCCAGCGCCACATCTTGCTCCAGCCGCCGCACATAGGCGAATCGCTCCTGCATAACCTTGGTTACCTCCCAAACATAACAGTCGCCCATTGTGGCCCTTATGGGCTGTTGCGAGCCTCGGGGGCATCGCTAAAGAAAACCTGCCATGCTCAATAAACTGACTATTAGGCGCCACATTATGGCGAAATTCGTTTTCAACACCTAAGCCTGCGAAATGAAGCTCACCAACGACTGCACGTGCTTGCCCTGTTGCTAATCCTTGTTTTGTTCCAATAAAAGTGACAGTGTGCTGCGCGTTGACGGCTGCACCCAAAATTTTGCCGGTGTCGGAACATAAGCCCGACGGAATGTCGATTGCTACTATGGGGATGTTTATTGCATTGATATGATTAATCGCAGTTTGTAGGGGCGGACGAACTTGACCAGACAATCCAGTGCCTAATAGTCCATCGACTAACAAATCCCCACTCAATTGAGTCCAATCTATATTCTGAACGGATTCAATCTTTCCGCCACTTTCTAGCCACTCTTGCTTTGCTTTATCTGCATCGCCAGAAATATTGCCTTCATCTCCATACAGGTAGAGAGAAACATTTAAACCATCCGCCTTTGCAAGCTTAGCTACGACAAAGCCATCGCCGCCATTATTGCCCGTACCAACCATCACCAACACGTCCTTAGCATTGGGAAACTCTTGTCTTATCGTTTGATAAGTCGCAAGACCTGCTCGCAACATTAGCGTATACATTTCTACGCCAGCGCGCTTAGCGGCCTGCTGTTCGCCAAGTTTGACTTGTTGTCCGGTATAAAGCTCTAAAGGAAGTGATTGATTCATATTACTGCAAAGCTATGGAAGATGCTTACAGCATATACAACAACGCCAAGGATTTCCTTGGCGTTGATTGCAGATTAACGACTCTTGGACGCAAGAGCTTCCGCCGTTGCATCTTGTATAGAGAGGAATAGCGAGCGTATTTCCCCCGTTGGCGTGCGCATTGGGTTAAGCGTTATGTTTTGGTACATAAAGTCAGCCTGCTGAGTCACAGGGCGGACATTTCGACACTTAAACAAATACGGACGCTGTTGCCACGTGATGAAGCTACGACAACCTAAACCGTAAACCGGCTTAGTCTTTAATTTAAACCAATCTTGTGGAATTTCAGGGAACAGCTCAAATAGCGATTTACCAATCGCATCATGGGCCTGTATACCACTATGGTGAGTCATAAACCCGTTCCACACTTGAACGTTATGGTCCGTGTCGAGAACCACTAGCCCCAAATCAACGTTTTGCACCATATCCACCATCCAGTGGAACTGCTCAAACTCAGCTGGAAGAGATAACATTAAAAGTCCTCCATTAGGTACGAAAGCTTGTTGTCTAGTAAAGGCAGAGACTCATCAACAAACATAAACAGTAAGTCACAACGAATGGATGTACCATCAATGTTGTAACTGACCTCAAAAGTCATGGTTTTTTGGAAAGAGCCCGTTGTTGAACTAATCACCGAATCAATAGATATGTGTTGCCCTAACAGCACGGGTGGGCTTTGAAAAAAGCGCACTTCCGCTTGCTTACCAAGGCCATTCAAAAACGAACCAACGAGAATGTTAGACACATCCATTAACAGCTCAAGCTCTTCTAGCTCTTCGCTATCAACGGGCACTTTCATCAGTTTTTTGAGGTCGCTAACACTCGAATCACTCAGCAAGACTAGCGCTTCACCAGCAATACCCTCTCCACTGAAACCTTGGCACACGCCAGACACTTGGTCGTTGTCCGCTAAGTCACGCAGTGCCATGTGAAGTTCACTCACTTCAAAGATATTGACGTTTGGCAGTGGCAAATGCACAAACACATCAAAGTGTCTTGCTAACGCATCGGCCGCTTGACCAATAGAGACGTTCGCCACCTCCATATAAATATCGCGGCGACGAAGTATCGGCAACTCCACAGAAACTGGAGTAACGATTCGTGGTTGGCTGACTGGCTCAACAAGCTCTTTAAGGACCTTGTTCAGTACCGCTTTATCCATCGGTTTTTGGATGAACGCTTTTGCCCCTAGCGCCATTACTCGCTCTTTGGCTTTCGGCTGAATATCTCCCGAAACCACCACGACCGAAATATCAATACCCCGTTTAGCGATCTCTTCTAACGTGCCAAAACCATCTAACTCAGGCATGGTTAAATCTAAGAACATCAACTTGAAAGCATGCTGCTCAAGTTGTTCTAGCGCATCCAATCCATGGACAGCAAAAGTAATATCAGCATTTAGCGAAGCAGGCAGTGAGCGAGCCATTTGCTTTCTCGCCAAAGCGGAGTCATCGCATATAAGTACCGGATATGACATGCGTACACCTACTCCTATTATTTATAGTTTACATAATAAGTCTAACAGAACGTTATCGCACTAGGTACGGCAATCAATTGAAATATTGAACAATTAGCAAATTAGGGATGCAATTCTTGTTGTATTCAATCAGCAGTTACAAATTCACCAACGCCACGGTGCAAAAACGTGGTAGAGGCCAAGATAGTCACTAGACAATTTACACTTGGCCCTACTTACAGTTAAAGACTATTTTCCACATAGAGCAAGCATCAATATAGTCGTTAGTAAGTCACAATACTGGGACGAGCGCACACAATCCGATGACAAGTGGTCCAAACAGAGAGGGATAAGCAACAGTGCAGCATAGAGATAGAAGTACTCAAAAGCGGCATCTATATCGAATCAGAGGGATCAAAAAAGCCTTCCGAAGAAGGCTTTGGGAATGGATTACTTAGCCATACGCATTAGCGATTTTCCAATCAGCCATTCAAGCTCCTTGGCACTTCCATTGCCAAGCTTTTCCTCACAAATCTTGTATAAGCGTTCAATACCGTTGTGAGCGAATTCGTGGGTACTTTGCGATGTAACAATATGATGAAAAAGTAGACGAAGAATAGCCAAGAACTCTTCATTCTCTAACGCCGATACCCAACTGCGAGTAAACGCCTCTAAGCCATTGTCAAAATCGACGTGCCCAACAAACATTTTAAATATACGTCCATCTAGGGCTGCTGTGAAATCTGTTTTCTTCGGAAAATGGTGACTAATTCCCGTTCTCGATACGCCAGTCTGTTGGCTCAATGTTGTGTACGACATCTTGTCGTAACCGAGTCGCAATAATTGGTCGACCACGGCATCCATAATTTTCTGGATGGTGATTTCAGTATCTTCTTTACTACGCTTTGGCATGTTTGGCTCTTCTCTTTGTATATCCGTCTAAAAATAAATTACATCTTTAAGCTCTAACTGTAGTTATGTTGTTTTTGCGTTAGAGACCATTATAAAACACGACACAACAATTAAACCATACGCCTAGTCTAATTGCAGGGTAGTGTAAACTGATTTTCCATAAAGTATCATCACCGACACCTATGAATGCACAGCGTGTTATATTTATATTTGTATAAAAATGAAGGACCGATAATCTTACAAAATGTAGAGGCTTACAACTAATCGCCGACGGTTCTAGCACATGATTGACATGAATTTTCGTAATTTATAGATATATGTCACATTTAAATGCGAATTATTCGCGTGAGCTATAATTGTATTTTATTTGCCCACTCGGCTATTTCTGCTAGTTATTGCTCTATATCTAGCGCAATACTTTTGATAGATCACACCGCCAATAGTCGGTAATATGACCCTAGTATTTGTAAGAGGATCAATTTGAGATGAGCACAGAACCAGAACAAGTATGCGAAGCGTGTGGCTGCGCAGGTGAAATGGGGTTTATCATTAAAGAAGGTGATGATGTTGCTGAAGTGACCATCTTCGCAGAAGGCAAAGCGCTACTAGAGACAGAACTCAGTAAGTACACCGATCTAGCAAAACAAGTTTGCGCTGACGTCGAATACGAAGTATCGCCAATTAATGACGACTCTTCCGAACTTACAGCCCGCTTTAAGTTCGAAGTTAGCGCTGAAAAACTGATTTTTGAGTTAAAAACCCGCTCTCTAGCACGATAATTCAAACATTGTTTTTTAAAAACGGGCGATTCAGCCCGTTTTTTGTTTCTCGACTTGTCGATATCATTGACCAAATTCCCCCGAGAATTACTATTATACGTTCCAAATCCTAGGTCATAACTATGCTTCGTACTTTTGTTTTTGCTCTAATGATACTCTGCTCTATGAACGCCAACGCAGTTGTTCTCGACCAGTTCCGAATTCTTAACCACCTAGATAATTACGGCAATCTCGATCTACGCAATAAACCTTACACTGAGCTGCCTAGTGGCTTAGTCATAAAAGGAAACTTAAACATCGCAAAAACTTCTATCAAGCGCATTCCCAAGGGTGTCGATATTCAGGGCAGCCTAACAGCAACAAACTGTGGTCTCAGTAAAATAGACAAAGGCGTCAACATCAAGGGCTATGCCAATCTTTTAGGGTCTAAAATTACTCGCTGGCCATCGGGTGTCAAGGTTGGTGGATACATCAACCTAACTGATACTCCGGTGACTTCGCTACCACCTCGACTTAAAGTCAAAGGCGACTTGAGTGTAATAAGAACGCCATTGGAAAGCTTACCTGAAGGAATTATTGTCGAAGGCAGTTTGTTTATTGGTGGGTCAAAGCTCACCGAGTTTCCAGACACTATGACAGTCAATGGCAACATCTTTCTTGGTGGTAATCGCATCTCTAAATGGCCGACAAATCTAACCCTAGGAGGAGCGGTCGCACCTTAGCATTAAACACAAAACTTGCGTTATCGTTGTAGCTTTCTCTGAAAGCCAATAGAGTAAAAATGTAACTATCAATATTGGTACCTCGCTTGACCTCTAGTAATCATGTATAATCTAACGCTAAACTAAGCCGCACAGTTTTGGTCTAGGAAATTCCCAGTATTAGGCCCAGCATTTGGCGAACTTCGCCTTGCGGTAAATACGACAAACAAGTTTAAGGTAAGCATATCGCCGACCTTTCTCTCACGTTTCATTGTTAGACGTTAAATAGTGTAATGAGTATGGAACAAGATAAATTTACCAATATTTATCGCTTGCCAACGGCTATACAGATCCGAATCGGTAAGTGGCAGCAGACATTCAATGGTACTTCTGACCTGGTTATGCACCGAGCAATCGATATTCGCAATAAACAATATCGAAAGCCCGATTTCTTCCCTTCAGGTTGGAGCGTGCAGTTATTCGACAACAATGATATTTCCATCACCCACCATGGAAAATACATTCAGACCGCAATGCGCACAATGATAGATAGAAAAGTCTCCTATAAACGAATTTATCTGTCTAGGTTGCCTATAGAAGAGGCAGAACCGGGACTCATTGCCTTTAAACAAGAGTGGATTGCCAAGCACAACCGAGTTGCGCGCAAATACAATCAGATTAAAAAGAAAGAGTTTCTTCGATTTGCCCTTGAAGAAGTCGAAACTCTCTACCCTTCGATTCCCAAAGGCGAGTTCGATCTGACTCTGTGGAACAGGTTAGTCACCAAAGAGTTAGGCAACCCAAAGAAATTTGATAACCCTTACTTCGTCAAGAAGGCCAAGGTATAAAAACGACAAGGACAGGCAATTACCTGTCCTTTACTTAACCTATTAGTATTTGTCGAGGATCTCTTGGTAGCGGCTCCTCCCCGAACTATCCGTAGCTTTGAGCAAATCTAATCCTTTTTGCAGTTTATCTACGATCACCTTATCTGTATCTCGATTCACTGCATAGTAAAGACCACCTTCCTTGACTATATAGACTTCCTCAAATAATTCTGCATCAATACCCGCTTGACGTGACCACCAATACGCAGCGTTGTCAGAATACACTAATAGATCGATGCGTTTTTTCATTAGCTGCTCAACAAGCACTATCACATCTAAGGCTTCCTGCATCGAGTCTCTAGGGACACCGAGGGCAAGTAAACTCTGCTCACCAATATCATCGCGGATCACACCGATTCGATAGTTAGCCATATCTAAAGGTTGAGCGATCTTAATCTGTGAATCCTTGCGAGCTAAGACAATAATATTTGTATTAAGAATAGGTCCGACCCACTGAAAAAGCTTCTCACGATGTTTCGAACGGGTGGTAGAGAACAATACCGAATTCTCTTGAGTTAAAACGGTGCGGTACGAACGAGCCCAAGGTTGAAGTACCACTTGAGACCGCGCTATGGGCTCTCCAACTAAAGCACTCGCTTCAAGGAGGATATCGACCGCATAGCCGGTAATTGTATCGTTATGTACATAATTAGCAGGAGGGTAGGCTTCAGTATAGAAAGAGACCTGTCTGAGATCATGTTGATTACTTAGCACATGAGGAGAAAAGAACCACATTAAAAGTGCTGCGAGCAGATGGTAAATAGAAATATTGGTTGCCACAAGCTTTTCCCTCAGAACGTCCCATCTAGTATTAAAGTTAGTTCACAGACGAGAAGTTCTAAAGGAGTTAGCTAAATTTAATCCTTCCATATGGTTTGAACCCAGGCCACATATGGAAGCAAAAACGACAAATACCTATAAAGTATGAGAGTCAGAAAGCCTACGCTTTCGCCGCATGAATAACCTCAGCGTTGGCGCTTTTGCCACAAGATAAACCGCCGTTGCTGCACAGATGAAACCCAGAACAGCAACGCTATCAAATGACTCACCAAACATTAGCCATGCTTGAACAGCAGTAGTCGGTGGTACCAGATAAAACACTGAAGCAACACTTGATGCTGCGCCATGTTCAACCATATACAGCAGCAGCAGTATCGCAATACACGACAATACAACCACCAGCCAAGCCATAGTTAAAACAAACGGCACACTCCAATCTATATGCATCGTTTCAAAGCTTGCTGCAAAGGGGAGAAATAATACTCCAGCAGCAAAGTATTGAACCGCCGCACTACCCACCATATCAACACCTTGGCAGAATTTTTTCTGGTAAAGTGTTCCAGCAGTGATGCCAGCTAACGAGATCAAGCACAGTGAAATAGCAGCCGTTTTGTCTGCACCAGTTTGCCAGTCAACCTTTCCTGCTAAGACCAAGCTAATACCGATAAAGCCAAGAGCGAGTCCGAGCCATTGTGAAGCCGCAAATCTTTGACCAGTCAACGTCACTAACAGCAATGCCGTTAAGATAGGTTGTAAACCGACCAGCAACGAACTCAAACCAGCAGGCATACCCAAGCTAATGGCGAAGTACGTTCCGCCTAAATAAAAACCATGAATTAACATTCCAACGACAGCACAGTGCAGAAGCCCTCGCCCAGTCGGTATGCGACGTCGCAGAATGACCATCAAGACGGCAAACAAAGCAACGTTCAAAGCCATGCGCAACGAAAGCAAAGTTGCCGGTTCAGCATACTGAAGTCCAAATCTTGCTCCTACAAAGCCCGACGCCCACAGCACAACGAATACAAATGGTATAAGTCGAACAAGCATAAAATTTCCTCTGGATTTTCTCTCGATATTGGGTTTACTTTAATAGGTACAGAAAATGAGAACAGATACAGAGCGATTATTTTTAATGGGTACAGTTAAATGAATGCGCACAACAAATACTTGATGGTCGAGCATTACATCCGACAAAAAATTGCAAGTGGTTTACTCAGCAACGAAGACAAATTGCCTTCTATACGTGCATTGAGTCAGACATTAACCGTGAGTAAAAATACCGTCATCCGCGCTTATCAAGAGTTAGAAGCGCAAGGCATGATCTATACTGTCCCAAAGTCAGGTTACCGAGTGCGACCAACGCCAGCAACGACGCCATTAGTACAGGCGCCAAATCAGGTCGATCTACTATCAATGTGCAAAGAGATCCTGACCTACTCTCCTAACCAAGAGGTACTGGCAACCGGCTCTGCACACCCCAATATTGATACTCCTGCGATCAAAAGTTTATATGCTGAAATTGGCCGTCACAGCCGTAGGCAAAGTCACACCCCAAGTCACTATCAACTACCACCAGGCAATGAACTACTCCTCAAACACTTAACTAAAATCAGCCAAGACTTAGGAGTCAATGCCGGCAAGAACGAAATCGCCATTACCCATGGAGCTCAACAAGCGATCAGCTTAGCATTAAGAGCTTTAACAAAACCAGGAGATATCATTGCGGTTGAATCGCCATGTTACTTTGGCAATCTACTGCTGATGGAGTCATTAGGGCTTAAAGTGGTGGAAATACCAAGCTGCCCGCGGGATGGATTAGAAATTGAGTCATTACAAGAGGCACTGAACAATTGGGATATTAGAGCACTATTGGTCACGCCAAATTTCACCAACCCCACCGGTTCTAGAATGCCGCTCGAAAACCGTTTAGCACTCCTTGATGCAACAGGCTCGATTCCAATCATTGAAGACGACGTTTTTGGCGCGCTCGCTTATGATAACGGGCTGCC
>NZ_JATABG010000062.1:0-12567 GCF_036533755.1 Vibrio sp. M260118
ACTGGTATTAAAAACTGCCATAATCTTCTCCCTTTTATCAATTCTCTGCTGAGCATGATTTCAAAGATCTTTTCCTCCGAGGGGGCTTTGGGTAAAGCCATCCCCGGGTTTCAACCACGCCAAGCTCAGCTTGATATGGCTGAATCGGTTGCTAGCGCGATCAAAAATCAAGGCCAAGTGGTGGTTGAAGCCGGCACCGGAACAGGGAAGACTTTCGCCTACTTAGTTCCCGCGTTGTTGAGCGGAAAAAAAACTATCATCAGTACCGGCTCGAAGAACCTACAAGAGCAGTTGTTTCACCGCGATTTGCCTCTCATGACCAATGCGCTTGGTTTTTATGGTCAAGTTGCGCTGCTCAAAGGCCGCGCCAACTATCTCTGCTTAGATCGCCTGAGTCGTCAAATGGTTGAGAGCCACAACCAAACCGCTGATCCCACCTTACTAAGCCAACTGGTTAAAGTACGTAGTTGGTCATCAGAAACTAAAACCGGGGATCTTGGTGACTGCGACGCGATTGCCGAAGATAGCCCTGTTATACCAACCATTACATCAACCAACGAGAACTGCCTTGGTAAAGAGTGCCCGAGTTATCAAGAGTGCTTTGTACTTAAAGCTCGAAAGAAGGCGATGGATGCCGACATGGTAGTGGTTAACCATCATCTATTCTTGGCCGACCTTGCGATTAAAGAGACAGGGTTTGGTGAGCTGATACCAGAAGCAGAAGTGTTTGTATTTGATGAGGCGCATCAACTGCCTGACATAGCTAGCCAGTACTTCGGCCAGTCGCTTTCAAGTCGGCAGATTCAAGAGCTGTGTAAAGACATTGAAATTGCCTACCGCACTGAAGTCAAAGATATGCGTCAGCTGCAAAAAGCGGGCGAGAAACTCCTTCAAACGGCTATGGACTTGAGAATAGTGCTTGGCGAGCCTGGCTTTCGTGGTAATTGGCGCGAGGCCATTACATCTCCATCAATTGGTCGAGAGTTAAGGCGCTTAGAAGACTCGCTCGATTTCGTGCTTGAAGTGATTAAGTTAGCATTGGGGCGTAGCCAACTGCTTGATAGTGCATTTGAGCGAGCGAATACAATTAAAGCGCGCCTCGATCGAGTATGCGATGTATCGATTACCGGCTATTCCTACTGGTATGAAACCACGCCGCGCCACTTTAGCCTACACATCACACCTCTGAGCGTAGCGGAGAAGTTCCACGAGCAGATCGAACTCAAGCAAGGTGCTTGGATATTTACTTCTGCGACCTTAGCGGTAAACGACGATTTTGGTCACTTCACCTCTCGTTTGGGGCTGACACCTAAAGCGAAAATGTCGCTGCCAAGCCCATTTGATTATCACAACCAAGCTAGGCTATGCGTACCTAGATATCTACCTGAACCTAATAGTCCGGGGATGGCAGACAAGCTCGTAAACATGCTTACTCCTGTGATTGAGCAAAATCAAGGCCGCTGTTTCTTCCTCTGCACTTCTCATAGCATGATGAAAGAGCTCAGTGAGAGATTCAGACAGAGGCTGAGTGTTCCGGTTTTGATGCAGGGTGAAACCAGCAAACAGAAAACGTTGGCTGAATTTATGGAGCTTGGCAACGCTCTGTTAGTTGCCACTGGCGCATTTTGGGAAGGGATTGATGTTAGAGGTGACGCCTTGAGCTGTGTTATCATCGACAAATTACCTTTTACCGCTCCTGATGATCCGCTATTAAAAGCGCGCATTGAAGATTGTCAGCTAAAAGGTGGTGACCCGTTCTCTCAGGTACAAATCCCAGATGCGGTTATCACGTTAAAGCAGGGGGTAGGGCGATTGATTCGAGATAAGAAAGATAAAGGGGCGTTGATTATTTGTGATAATCGACTGGTGACCCGCGAATATGGTGGTGTTTTTCTTGCGAGTCTACCACCCATTCCTCGCACGCGAGATTTAGCTGTAGTGCAGGATTTTCTTGAACATAAATAATCTAATCAGTGGCTTGCTATTAACGGCAAGCCGCAAATATTCAAAACAGACCAAAACCAGAGATATCAATGAGTGTAAAGATCCTTGCTCTAGATACAGCAACTGAGAACTGCTCAGTTGCTCTTTTAGTTGACGACAAAGTTTACGTGCGCAGTGAAGTGGCACCTCGTGACCACACCAAGAAAGTGCTTCCAATGGTTGATGAAGTGCTGAAAGAAGCGGGAATTAGCCTCGCTGACCTTAACGCGCTAGCATTTGGTCGCGGTCCTGGTAGCTTTACTGGTGTACGTATTGGCATCGGTATTGCACAAGGTTTAGCATTTGGTGCAGATCTTCCCATGATCGGTGTTTCAACGCTGGAAGCAATGGCGCAAGGGGCTTATCGAAAACATGGCTCAAGCTATGTAGCAACAGCGATTGACGCCCGAATGAGTGAAGTTTATTGGGGGCGATTTACTCGTCAAGAAGATGGCACTTGGCAATCTATTGATACAGAGTGTGTCATTCCACCGCAGCTTGTTTCGGACAATAGCGTTGCAGATGAGCATGTGTGGTTGACAGCAGGTACAGGTTGGGAAGCCTATGCGAACCAACTCGAAGGTATTAAATTCAGTACTGATAAGAGTGATGTTTTGTTCCCTGATGCGCAAGATATCGTTCAGCTGGCTAAGTTTGAGTTTCTGCAAGGCAATACCGTGGATGCAGAAGAGGCGAGTCCAGTTTACCTTCGTGATACAGTCGCTTGGAAAAAGCTTCCGGGCAGAGAATAGGCCCCATAGGCCCATTAACACATAGACGGATAGTATGGTTTCAATCAACGGATTACCTCCTTCGCTGCCCGGTCCTAATAAGGCCAACAAAGCAAACAAAAAGAGTGAGGTAAAAAAATCTGAAGATAAGTCACCGGTTAGCCAACCAACCAAGGTGGCCAACGCGGTTGCTCACTCTATCCGTCATGTTAGTGAGTCTGAGATACATCGTGCTCAAGTACAATATGATCTTCCTGAAGGTCGCAGCCGTAAAGCAATGGAAGAGTATATGGACGTGATGCACCAAGCTAAGCGCGAGGAACTTTCGCAAATGCTGGGTGTCGATATTTATATCTAAGTTAACCGTAATTTATAGCCTTATGTCTCAACGAACTGTTAGGTTCCTACTTGCTTTAGTTGGTGCGCTTTCTCTCTCTGCCTGTAGTTCTCTGCCTGAAAATCTAAAATCCGAAGACCCTAATCTGATTACTGATTATCAAATCTGGCAGTCGGTCGGTGAAGACGCATCTCAAGTTAGACTTGGTGGTCTAATCGCTAGCGTGACCAACCTAGAAGATCAGACTCGTATTGAAGTGGTTAATCTGCCCATCAGCTCGTCTGGCAAACCAGATATAAACCAAGAGCCTGAAGGTCGTTTTGTTGCTTATGTTGATGGCTTTGCCGATCCGGTCGCATTATCGACGGGTAGATTGATCTCTCTACTCGGTGAGAGCCAAGGTCTAGAGCAAGGAAAAGTCGGCGATTACTCCTACGATTTTCCTGTTATGAAGGCAAGTGGTTTCCACTTGTGGCGTATTGAAGAGCGCGTCATTGTTCAGGATATCGACAGCTACTTCTATCCGTGCCACGGACTCTACTGTCGAGATTTTCGCTACGGCACCAGACAGGGTAAAGTCATTCAAGAAGTGAAATAATGCGCAATGAGTGTAAACGTGATATCTCCATAGGACATATTGCGACAATCGAATATGGACACAGTGAAACGGCCGATATTTCGGTCGTTTTTTTGCATGGCTGGCTCGACAATGCGGCTAGCTTTGATTCAGTGATGCAAGACTTACATCGTCTTAATCCAGAGTGGCATTTATGTGCAATTGATCTACCGGGTCATGGTCTTTCTAGCCACAAAGATGCGTGCAATTTCTATCCATTTCATGACTATATAGACGACATTTATCAGCTTTTGGCTAACTTATCGCCAAACAGACTGGTGTTAGTCGGTCATTCGCTTGGTGCTTTGATTGCAAGTTGCTATAGTGCCGCCTTTCCTGAACAAGTCAGTGGCTTAGTTCAGATAGAAGGATACGGACCTTTGGCTGAAAAAGCGCACAATACGGTTTCTCGTTTACGTGAAGGCGTGTTAGCTCGGCAAAGGATTCGTAGAAAGCCTACTCGTGTAATGCGATCTGAACATGAAGCTATTCAACGGCGAGCAAAGGTCAATCAAATTGACGCTGAACTGATTGCGCCAATTGTGCTTCGTGGACTTGAAAACCATCAGTCTGGATGGGTTTGGAGACATGATGTTAAGTTGCAAAGCCAGTCTCTCTATCGCATGTCTTTTGAACACGCAGAAACGTTCCGCCAACAGGTGACTTGCCCTCAGCTTGTCATACTCGGTGAAGACGGCTTTTCTTATTTGCAGTCTGTGCAGCATGATGCTTCTGAATCTACTCGATTTGAGATGATCGAAGGTGGTCATCATTGCCATCTGCAAACTCCTTCTAGAGTATCTAGTCTAATATTTGGCTTAGTTAACAAAATTTAAACAAGTGTTTGAGACTTTCGTGCTCAAGGGCTTGGCCTGTGCTGTAATAGGCGACATACAAAATAGAGCTATTCACTTTGATGACAGCCAGCTAATTTCGAGGAGTATTACCGTGGATAAACCTTGGTTATCACGCTACCCAGAAGGTGTGCCAGAGCATATCGACCCAGATAAGTACCCATCACTAGTGGAAATGTTTGAACAGTCGGTTCAAAAATTCGCTGACCAACCGGCCTTTGTCAATATGGGTTCGGTGATGACATTCCGCAAACTGGAAGAGCGTAGCCGAGCATTCGCGGCCTATTTACAGAACGACTTAAAGTTACAAAAAGGTGATCGTGTTGCCTTGATGATGCCTAACTTACTGCAATACCCAGTGGCACTTTTTGGTGTTTTACGCGCTGGCCTAATTGCGGTAAACGTCAACCCGCTATACACGCCGCGTGAGCTTGAGCATCAGCTAAATGATTCGGGGGCGAAAGCGATTGTTATCGTATCGAATTTTGCCAACACGCTAGAGCAGATCGTTGATAAGACCCCGGTTAAACACGTGATACTGACTAGCCTTGGTCAAATGCTTCCACGTGCCAAAGGTACTGTCATTGATTTCGTGGTTAAGTACGTTAAAGGTATGGTACCTAAGTACGATCTGCCAGGCGCTATTTCAATGCGTAAAGCGCTCCACAAAGGCCGCCGCTTACAGTACGTGAAACCTTTCATGTCGGGGGACGACATTGCCTTCCTTCAGTATACAGGCGGTACTACAGGTGTTGCTAAAGGAGCGATCCTGACTCATCGCAATATGATTGCAAACGTTCTACAAGCAAAAGGTGCTTATGGACCTGTTTTGTCTGAAGGGCGTGAACTGGTGGTGACTGCGTTGCCGCTTTATCACGTGTTTGCCTTAACGGTTAACTGTTTGTTGTTTATTGAAATGGGTGGGCAGAATTTACTGATTACTAATCCCCGTGACATTCCTGGCTTTGTTAAAGAGTTACAGAAATACCCATTTACGGCAATTACGGGTGTAAACACCTTGTTCAATGCGCTCGTAAGCAATGAAGATTTTCATGAGCTTGATTTCAGTAAACTTAAACTTTCTGTGGGTGGTGGTATGGCGGTGCAACGTGCCGTTGCAGAGCAGTGGAAAAAAACCACAGGTATTCACTTGCTTGAAGGTTATGGATTAACAGAATGCTCACCATTGGTAACGGGTAACCCATATGACTTGACGGATTATACAGGTGCAATTGGACTACCAGTACCGTCTACCGAAGTTCGTATCGTGGATGATGAAGGTAACCCGGTTGCGAATACCGAAGTCGGTGAACTTCAAGTGCGCGGTCCTCAGGTGATGCAAGGTTACTGGCAGCGTCCAGAAGCCTCTAAAGAGGTAATTAACTCAGAAGGTTGGTTATCGACGGGTGATATCGTTAAGTTTGATGAAGACGGCATGATTCATATCGTTGATCGTAAGAAAGATATGATTCTTGTGTCGGGCTTCAACGTCTATCCAAACGAGATCGAAGATGTGGTGGCGTTACATGGTAAGGTGCTAGAAGTAGCGGCTATCGGTCAACCACATGAAGTGTCAGGTGAGTTGGTTAAGATTTACGTCGTTAAGCGCGATCCAAGCTTAACCAAAGAAGAGATCATTGCCCACTGTCGTGAACACCTGACGGGTTATAAGGTACCTAAGCTAGTTGAGTTTAAAGAGGACTTGCCAAAAACCAATGTTGGTAAGATCTTACGCCGTGTTCTACGTGAAGAGAATGACGCTAACCTGTCTAAATCTAAGTAAGCGAACCAGAGTTAAGCAACGTTAACTGTTTGATGATAGAATGCCGACTAAACCAGTCGGCATTTTTATTGCTAATACCAATCTGGATAAGTAGATGATCAGAGACTTGTTTAGATTGGTATAACACATTGCTCATAGTGAGAAATTAGTGAATTATCAGATTATTACCCAGTCAGAACAGCTCGATGCTGTGTGCCTAAGCGCAAGAGAAGCCGATGTTGTGATGCTGGATACAGAGTTTGTCCGTACGAGAACCTACTACCCCCAGCTGGGCTTAATCCAGTTGTATGATGACGAAACACTCTCTTTGATTGACCCAACGGTTATTGAAGATATGACTTCATTTGTTGCTTTACTGAAAGATACTTCGGTACTTAAGGTGTTACACGCCTGTGGTGAGGATTTGGAAGTCTTCCATAACAGTTTTGGTTGTCTGCCTTACCCAATGGTAGACACTCAACTCATGGCCGCGTTCTTAGGTCATGGGTTATCGACCGGCTTTGCTGCTTTGGTCAATGAGTATTTAGGCGTTGAACTTGATAAGAGTGAATCTCGTACTGACTGGTTAGCAAGACCGCTGAGCGATAAGCAGCTCGATTATGCCGCGGCTGATGTTTACTATCTTCAACCACTTTATGAGCAACTATTTGAGAAAATTACTCAAGCTGGCTGGTGGGAAGCGGCTCAACAAGAGAGTGATTTAATTGCTTCTAAGCGCGTAAGAACGGTGAATCCAGATAGTGCGTATTTGGACGTGAAAGGTGCATGGCAACTCAAACCGCGAGAGCTAGCCATTCTTAAGCCTTTAGCCACTTGGCGCTTAAAAGAGGCGCTACGTCGTGATTTGGCGCTTAACTTCGTGTTCAAAGAGAATGACCTGCTTACTGTTGCCCGCTTAGGTATTCAAAACCGTCAGCAAATGGAGCAAGAGGGAATGGATTACCGCTCTGTACAACGTCACAGCGCGCGCATTATTTCTATTGTTAAAGCGGCACAGAAGACGCCTGCTGATGACTATCCTGAAAAAATTGAACGCCTAATGGATCTACCTGGCTATAAGCAGAAGTTTAAAGTGCTTAAAGATGAAGTTAAACGTGCTTCTCAGTCAAGTGGATTGGCAACCGAGTTTCTAGCGTCTAAAAAGCAGCTCAATCAGCTGATAAGTTGGGTGTGGAAGAAAGATCGAGATCCAGCTAAATTGCCTGATGTAATGCAAAGTTGGCGTCTGGAGTTGTTTGGTGAGAAACTGAATAAGCTACTATAGAAATACAGCATACAAGAAAACGGGCTTCCAATTGGAAGCCCGTTTTTTTATTTAGATTGGTATTGTTAACCCGCTAAAACGTCAGTAGCAACTTTGTAGCTTGGGTCTTCTTTAACGTTGATCTCAACCAAGCTGCCTGCTTTATCGAGTAGCTTGCGACAGTCTGGGCTTAAGTGACGCAGGTGAAGTGTCTTACCTTGTGCCGAATAGCGCTCTGCCAGTGTTTCAATCGCTTCGATTGCTGAGTGATCAGTAACTCGAGAATCGGCAAAGTCTACGATAACATCGCTTGGATCGCCGTGCGCGTCGAAGATCTCTAAGAAGTTTGCCACAGAGCCGAAGAATACTGGGCCGTGGATTTTGTATTCTTTAGAGCCTTCTTCATTGGTACGTGTGTCAGCGTAAATATGCTTAGCGTGTTGCCATGCGAACATCAGTGCAGATGTAATCACACCAACGAAAACGGCAATGGCTAGGTCAGTCAGTACAGTCACAACTGTAACGAGAACGATAACGAAGAAATCTTGCTTTGGTACGCGACGTGCAAGTTTGAACGTTGCCCATTCAAACGTACCAATAACCACCATGAACATAACACCAACAAGTGCTGCCAGTGGGATCATCTCGATAAGCGATGAAGCAAATAGGATGAACATCAGTAGCGCAACGGCAGCAACGATACCAGACAGGCGACCGCGACCACCTGAGTTTACGTTGATCATCGACTGACCAATCATCGCACAACCACCCATGGCACCGAACACTGAACAGGTCATGTTTGCCATACCTTGGCCGACACACTCACGGTTAGATTGACCGCGAGTATTGGTCATTTCATCCAGTACTGTCAAAGTTAGTAGAGACTCGATCAAACCGATAGCCGCAAGAATGATGGCGTATGGCAGAATAATTTGCAGCGTCTCTAGCGTAAGCGGTACTGCAGGGATTGAGAATGTTGGCAGTGAGCCTGCTAGTGTTGCAGCTTCATCTCCCGACATAGTACGTAGGAAATCAACAACTGTGCGTGTTTCCAAATCTAGGCCAACAACCAATGCAGTTACGGTAACAATAGCAACCAGTGACGACGGTACAGCGGTCGTGAATTTAGGTAAGAAGTGAATGATACCCATAGTAAGGGCAACAAGGCCTAGCATAAGCATCATTTGATCTTGAGGTAGCCAAGTAAGCACACCACTGATGTCCGGCGCTTTAAATTGTCCTAACTGAGCGAGGAAGATAACAATCGCAAGACCGTTAACGAAACCTATCATTACTGGATGCGGTACGATACGGATGAACTTACCCAGTTTGAATAGACCTGCGGACACTTGGAGAATACCCGCGAGCATAATAGCTGCGAATAGGTATTGAACGCCATGTGATGCTACCAGTGAAACCATCACGACAGCCATTGCGCCTGTCGCACCTGAAATCATACCAGGACGGCCACCAAAGATGGATGTGATAAGGCCAACGATAAATGCAGCGTAAAGACCGACCATAGGGTCTACACCTGCAACGAAAGCGAATGCGACGGCTTCAGGAACGAGAGCAAGTGCTACGGTCAGGCCGGACAGCACATCGTTCTTTACCGAGTGTTTAGAAAATTGCGGAAATTCAAACATAGTGGCTCAGTTTGGCTAAGTGTTTAAAAGTGTTCTGAATGACGTTTAGTCTCTGCCGAGCAAAAATGCAATGTAAAAGAGCAGAAGAGACGAGTGTTATAATTCAGGTCGAGTCGGCGCATGCTACCGAAAAGTGTGACTAAGTTCAAGATTGATACTGGCTTTGACTAATATTTGTGATAAATGGCGGCTAACAATTTATACAACAGGCTGTTAGCATTTTGATATCAATTCGAAATGGGGTTGGTGGCATAAAAAAACGGCCTCACAGAGAGGCCGTTTTCAATTTTGGATATGACTAAAACTGTGGTTTAGTCATTGCCGCGCCTGCTTGGTTGCTTGCAACTTGGCTACCAGCACCACGAGAGGCATAACGCTCTTGTTTCAATGGTGCTGCGTTGACAGTGATGTCTTTCATCTCTGTGCTACCAGGTGCTTTTGCCATTGGTGCAGAAGCAAAGCCTTTAGTGTTAGTTACAGCAACAGCTTCAGAAGGCTCTACAGCCACTTCTTCCTGCTTGATTTCAGCGACAACTTCAGGTTGAGAAACAACAGCTTGTTCCTCGACGATAGGTTGCTGTTTAGCCTCAACTTCAACAGGCGTTGGCTCAGGCACAACGTTTTGCTGTACCGCTTCAGCTTGAACAGGTTGCTCTACCACTGCTTCTTTTACAACGGCTTCTTCTACAGGTGTTTCAACAGTTGGTTGCTCACGACGTACAATCACTTTACCCATTGCCATTTCAGGACAAGCAAAGCCACCTAGTGAAGCGATTGTTGTTGTCTCGACTGACTCAACTTGCTCTGCTTTAGGTTTCTGCTTAGGAGCAGGCTTAGTGATACCGTAGCTTGGCATTACTTTACCCATTGCCATCTCTGGAGAAGCTACACCACCTTTACGTAGGCGGAATGGGTTAGGGCGACGATCACGACCGCGACGGCGACGTTGACCACTTGCACGCAGATGACGAGGAGAGCGACGGTTACGACGTTGCTTAGGTTGCTCCTCAGCGTTTTCTGCTTCTGTGTCTAGCGCTTTTTCTGCTACAGCTTCTGCTTTCGCTTCTACTGCAACTTGCTTCGCTTCTTCGTTAGCTTGAGCGTTAGCCGCTTGGTCTTTAACGCGAACTTGCTTAGAAAGCTTACGACGCTGACGGCGCTCTTTCACCTTAGCGGCTTTCTCTTGAGAGCGTTCTTTACGCTCTTGAGGCTTGTCGTCCTGCTGCGCGTCGGCGGCTAGCTTTAGACCTTCTTCGGCAACCTTGCTTGGCTTAGCATCGTCACGTTTGTTGCGGCGATCTTGCTTAGGCTTGCGATTTTGTTGCTTGCGATCGTTTGGCTTCGAGTCAGTCGCATCGTCACGTGTGTTCTTACGCTTATTATCGCGCTTGTCATCACGGTCACGGTTATCGCGATTGCCGCGGCGACGGTTGTCATTGCGGTTACGGCGATTGCGGTTGTTGCGATTGCCTTCGCGGCGATCTTTCGGTTTTTGCTCTTCTTGTTTCTCTTCTTCTTTGGCTGAACCAAATAGGAAGCTGCCTAGTGCTTTAAACAAGCGAGTAATCATACCGTCTTGCGCAGGTTGAGATTCTGATTTCTTCTCTACCGATTTAGGTGCTGGCTTAGCCGGTGCCGGAGCAGACTGACTCGGAGACGCAAAGCCTTTCAGAGCTGGCTCTTCAATCTTCTTCGGTTTCGCTTCTGCTTCTACGGCTGGTTCTCTACCTTCCGCTTCTTTCATCGCTTCAAGCTTAGTCGGAAGTAGGTAAGACAGTAGATCAAACTCTTCGCCTTCGCGAACACGGATCACATCGAAATGCGGTGTTTCCATATCTGAGTTTGGTACAACGGTGATCTTAACTTCTTGGATGCGCTCAATATGGTTAACTGAACGACGTTTTTCGTTAAGTAGGTATGAGGCAATAGGCACAGGCACTACAGCCAATACTTGTGCTGTGTTGTCCTTTAGTGCTTCTTCTTCGATTAAACGAAGTACAGATAGCGCTAGAGATTCATTGTCACGCACAACACCCGTACCACTACAACGTGGACAGATGTGGTGGCTCGCTTCAGCCAGAGATGGGCTTAGACGTTGACGAGACATTTCTAATAGGCCAAAACGAGAAATTCGACCAATTTGTACTCGTGCACGATCCATGCGAACAGAATCACGTAGACGGTTTTCAACTTCACGTTGGTGACGTACTGGCGTCATATCGATAAAGTCGATAACGACAAGACCACCTAAGTCGCGTAGACGAAGTTGACGAGCAATCTCTTCTGCCGCTTCTAAGTTGGTATTTAGTGCTGTCTCTTCAATATCGCCACCCTTAGTTGCGCGGGCAGAGTTAATATCGATAGAGGTTAGCGCTTCAGTTGGGTCAATAACGATTGAGCCACCAGAAGGCAGACGAACTTCGCGTTGGAACGCAGATTCGATCTGACTTTCGATTTGGTAGTGGCTAAATAGCGGTACTTCGCCATCGTATTTCTTCACACGGTTTACGAAATCAGGACGAACTAGACGGATGTGGTCTAGAGCGCGCTCGTAAATGGTGTTACTGTCGATCAGGATTTCGCCGATGTCGCGACGTAAGTAGTCACGAATTGCGCGAACAATCACGTTACTCTCTTGGTGAATCAAGAAAGGTGCAGCATTAGCGTCAGAAGCTTGCTTAATGGCGCCCCAGTGGTTTAGCAGTACATTTAAGTCCCACTCTAACTCTTCAGCGCTCTTACCAACACCCGCAGTACGTACGATCAGACCCATGCCTTGTGGTAGTTCTAATGTGCTTAGAGCTGCTTTAAGTTGGGTACGCTCGTCGCCTTCGATACGGCGAGAAATACCGCCTGCACGAGGGTTGTTTGGCATAAGAACAAGGTAACTACCCGCAAGAGAGATAAAGGTAGTAAGAGCTGCGCCCTTGCTACCACGTTCTTCTTTCTCCACTTGCACGATCACTTCTTGGCCTTCAGTCAGCACTTCTTTAATGCTTGGACGGCCTTGATATGTGTAACCTTCAGGGAAGTATTCGCGGGCAATTTCTTTAAGAGGGAGGAAACCGTGTCGTTCTGCACCGTAGTCAACAAAAGCCGCTTCCAGGCTTGGTTCGATGCGAGTGATACGTCCTTTGTAGATATTTGCTTTTTTCGATTCATGACCAGGGCTTTCGATATCTAAATCATATAGGCGCTGACCATCAACCAAAGCAACACGCAACTCTTCTTTTTGAGTTGCGTTAATTAGCATTCTTTTCATTGATAAATCTCGTTGTCATTTTTTATTTTTTCTTGTCACTTGGGTCGCTTTCACGGTGCCTGATCCCATGGCTTAATCTGTGCAGCCTCCCGGCTGGAGGGATGCTCTGGGG
>NZ_JATABG010000063.1:0-13017 GCF_036533755.1 Vibrio sp. M260118
TCAGATTGATGACGAACCCCACTTTTTAAGTGGGGTTCTTTGTATGGAGCGGCCGTAGGCCGCGATCGCGATATTTTTGGTTATACGACGAACTGAAGTAACCAACCCTTAGAGTGGCATACAGAAGTCAGTATTGGCCTTATTTCCGTCATATTTAAGCCCATTTTGCGTAGATAGCTCATCACCAAGGCTATCTTCTTGATGTTTTGGGCTGCCGCCGCTAACCAACACTGCATTTGCACATTGGCGAGACCGCGAAAGCGTGCATAGCGATGACCATGATGTTGTTTTGCGTCGGCGAAGCTACGTTCTACCGTTTCACTTCTACGTCTATAGGTTTTCTTGCCATAAGAAGAGAGCCGCATTTGGTTCGCTCTGTCCACCGCATCGGTATAGATATGCCTCGTAATGACCTTCTTCATGTTCTTACTTTGAGTACAGTCATCTCGCATTGGGCAGAACACACACGCTTTCGGATCTGAGTGGTATTCCCTATAAGCATCGCGTGAGGTGGTTTTGTAGGGAAGCTCTTGACCATTCGGGCATTGGTAACAGTCTTTTTGCGCATTGTAGGTAAAGTGTTTCTTCTTGAACGTATTTTTTGTTCGGGAAGGTCTACGGTAACCGAACACCCCAAGGATACCTCTACGTTCAAGCGACTCTGCGACTGGCGCGGTGAAATAACCTGCATCGAGTCCAACGGCTATCGGATTCAGTTTGAATGTCGCGAGCGTGTTATCTAATCGCTGGACGTAAGGTTGAGAGTCATTGATATTGCCGGCGGTTGTATGGGTATCAAGGATAATCCCGTGTTTGCCATCCACCGTTCTATGGTCAAGATAGAAGAAGCCTTGTGGCTTATTGTCACGCGTCATGAAGCCGCTGTCTGGGTCAGTAGTGCTGGTTTTGGTATTCTTGGTTTTTGGCTCTGACACTCGCTCTTTTAGAGGCTTCTTTCCTTCCTTTTCTCGGTCTAGCGCGACATCTTCATCCAACATGTCTAGGTAGGCACTGGCTCGAACGGTGGTGACTTTATTGGTGTGTTTGTTCTTGTTGGCATTGGCTTTTAGATGCGTGCTGTCAGTAAAGAGCTCTTGGCCAGCCACTAGGCCTTTCGACATTGCTTGCTCGACGATGTTGATAAAGATACGTTCGAACACATCCGTTCCATTAAAGCGACGAATGCGGTTCTGACTGAGTGTAGAAGCGTGGATAACTTTCTCGGTCAATGACATACAAAGGAACCAACGATAGGCCACATTGACTTCAATCTCTTTGACAAGCTGTCTTTCGCTTTTTACTCCAAAGATGTAGCCCAGCAAGATAATTTTGAACAGACGAACAGGATCTACAGGCGGTCGACCGTTGTCTTTACAGTAGAGATGGTCAACTTCAGCGCGAATGAACTCAAAGTCGATGGCTGCATCAATTTTACGGACAAGGTGGTCCTTAGGAACCAATTGTTCCATGGTGACCATTTCGAGTTCGTATTGTTGTGGTGAAGGTTCTTTAAGCATGTCGGAGTATCCAATTTATATACTCCTATTAGATCAAAGGTCTAGCCTTATGGCTAGACCTTTGTCAGCAGTCTGAAAGGCAGATTTCTCTGCCTTTGATATTGAACGCTTGGAACTTTTTGAACATTAAATCAATTTCTTACGTACATGTACTACCAGCGCTTCGGCCAAAATAACGACCGCAAAAATGCTGACTAGAACCATCGACACCTTTTGCCACTCGAATAGGTTTTGTGCGTCGTTAAGCACCACACCAATGCCGCCAGCGCCCACTAAACCAAGTACTGCTGACTCACGTACATTAATGTCCCAACGGAACAACACAATCGAGAAAAAGGCTGGCATCACTTGCGGCCAGTACCCTTTGAACAAAATACTCATCCAAGGTGCGCCTGTTGCCTTTAGCGCTTCAATCGTTCCCATGTTCACTTCCGCAATCGCTTCTGCGAGTAGCTTGCCGACAAAGCCAACGCTTCGAACGGCAATCGCCATTATCCCAGCTAGAACACCCGGACCAAACAGCGCAATGAACAACAACGCCCATACCAGCGAGTTAACGGAGCGCGACGACACTAAAAAAAACTGTGCAATCCAGTTCAACGTTTTGCTCGGGGTAATATTCGGCGCATTCAGTAATGCCAATGGAATAGCCAGTCCCAATGTGAACAAAGTACCCAAAGTGGCAATATGCAGGGTTTCAATCATTGCTGCGTGAATGGTTTCTGGGTAAAACGCGTAGTCTAGCGGTACCATTCGACCAAACATATCTGCAAACTGAGCAGGTGCGTCATAAAGAAACTCTGGAATGATCTCAACAGTCTGCCAAGACCAAACAATCGCCGAAACAAAACACAAATAAGCAGCGAACCTCGCGAGACGCTCGTTGAACGTAAAACGTTGCCATTCTTTATCAATAGAAGCGGTTGTCATCAGAAGATTCTCCTTACTACATTAGACAAAAACTCACCGACAAGAATCAGCGCAATAATGGTGATCAGAATAGCTGCAACAAAGTCGTAATCAAAACGCTGAAATGCTGAGAACAGTGTGCCGCCCAAGCCCCCCGCACCTACGATGCCGACCATAGTTGAATTACGTAGATTCGAGTCTAACTGGTAGCTAGCAAAACCAATGAAGCGAGTGAAAACCTGCGGCATCACCGCAAACAAAATAACCCCAACAAAGCTTGCGCCAGTAGCTCTAATCGCTTCAACTTGCTTAAAAGAGATCTCTTCGATAGCTTCAGCAAACAGCTTGGCAATAAAGCCAATCGACGCAAACACTAAGGTCAAAATCCCTGCTAACGCTCCAAATCCCACCGCTTTAACAAATAAAATGGCGATAATCACTGGGTGAAATGAACGACACAGAGCAATAAAGCCACGCACTGGGCTAGATACCATTGAGGGCATCATATTTCTTGCCGCCAACAGGCCTAAAAACAAGGAGATGACAATACCAAAAAAACTCGAGATGATGGCTATCTGCAAACTCTCAGCTAAGCCGCTAAGAAGTAGGTTCGAGCGAGAAAAGTCCGGCGGAAACATCCTAGAAAGCAAGCGCTCACTCTCACCAAAACCTATAATTAAACGGTCAAAACTAAGATTGAGTGTCGAGAAGCTGTAAAACAGATACGCAATAACAGCAACGACTCCCAGTCGGCTCGCCCAGGAAGCTTTAAATGGATTTTCTACACTTGTCGATGTCGGGGATGAACTTAATCCAGCCATGATTCACCCCCATAGATAATCTTAAGATCTTCCTCACTGATTCCCTCAGGGCTACCATCGTAGTGAACTTTGCCGTTACACATACCTATGATGCGATTGGCGAAACGTTTAGCTAAGTTCACGTCATGAATATTGACTAGTACAGGGATCTGTTTGTCTTTGGCAAATGTCTCCATCAACTCCATGATTTCTACTGCTGTCTTAGGGTCAAGAGAAGAGGTTGGCTCATCGGCCAGTAAGATATATGGGTCTTGCATGACTGCACGCGCAATACCAACACGCTGACGCTGACCACCAGAAAGGCTATCTGCACGCTGATTAGCGAAATCCTGTAGCCCAACGAATTCCAGCAGTTCAAATGCTTTCTTTAGGTCTTCTGCCGAGTAATTACGTCGCCATGCGTTCCATGAAGACATGTAACCTAAACGCCCACTAAGTACGTTTTCAATCACCGTCAGCCTTTCGACCAGGTTGTACTCTTGGAAAACCATACCGATATGACGACGCTGTTTACGCAATGCTTGGCCTTGTAGCTTAGTTAGGTCTTCACCTTCAAATAAAATTTCCCCACTGGTTGGGTCATTCAAGCGGTTGATACAACGCAGTAAAGTACTTTTACCTGTACCGGAAGGGCCAATGATGGCGATGATGCCCGGCTGATCGATATCAATATCGATGCCTTTAAGGATTGGCTTGCCTGCTACATATTCATGAAACAGGTTATTGATCTTTATTCCGTCGTATTTTGTTTCGTTACAGCTTGCTACGGCCATACTACTATTCCTTGTTTTCTTATATTGAGCCTGAATTTTGGGTGTACGGTGCCCTATGCCCTACACATAGGGCACCGTACTTCTGCCGTTGTTAGAGAGTTATTATTGGCTGGTTGCTTGCTTCGCTAGTTCAGCCGCTTTTTTCTTAGCACGCTTCGCTGCGTCTTTTTCAGCAAGCTTCTTCAGGCCAGTTTTGGTGTAAGCCGTGCCTGTTGCATGCGCGATATCGCGAATTACAGACCAGTCTTCTTGGTAAGTGATTGGAGAGAAACGATCCGCGCCTTTAAACGCTTGGCTCATTTCTGGAGTAAATCGGTAGCTAAAGAAAGCTTCATTAATTTTCTCTACCAACTCTGGTTTAAGGTTGTGTGCATAGCCAAATGCAGAAGTAGGGAAACGTGGACTGCGATAAATGATCTTAAGCTCAGAATCATCAACACGACCTGCGGCTACCATACGGTCATACACATCAGATGCAACTGGAGCTGCGTCGTAGTCTCCGTTGTATACACCTAAAATAGATTGGTCATGTTTGCCTGAGTAAAGTACTTTATAGTCTTCATCAGGAACGAGACCTTGAGCAGGAAAGAGTGCACGCGGCGCTAAGTTACCAGAGTTGGATGAAGCAGAAGTATGAGCAACTCGCTTTCCTTTAAGATCTGCCATATCGTTGATACCGCTATCTTTACGTACAATTGTCACTAGGTTATAGCCTTGGAAGCCCGCTTCATCACCTTTAACCGCAATTGGCACGTAGCCCGCTAAGTTTACGGCATATCCTGTAGGTCCAGTGGAGAAGCCTGCTACATGCAAACGACCTGAGCGCATTGCTTCAACCTGAGCAGAGTTTGAGTGAACCGTGTAGTAAATGACCTTTTTACCCGTGATCTTGCTTAGGTGTGCTTGAAAGTCAGCAAAAGCATCTTTATAAAGCGCTGGGTCTTCTACTGGTGTATAAGTAAATACTAGCGTACTTGGGTCTATCCACTCATTGGCATCTTTTGGTGCGTCAGCGACCAAGTCTTGGTTTTCATCACAGTATCTTTCATCCAGCACCCCGCGATTTGCACACTCACTTGCCATTACCATCGATGGGAGCAGCAAAGAGCCAGCGATTAACAATCCTTTTACACTGTTTTTCATATTAGAACCTTACATTCACGTTATTGTTGATGTTCACTCTTCGTATAGCAGAGGACGTGCCAATTATTTTGATTATTATTTTCAATAACTTACTCTATATACCACTCTCTTAGATTTCATTTGGGTCATTTCTGTCTAGCTGATGTGATTCTATTTGGGTCATTTCTGTCCCAGCACCTTTGATGCTCAAAAAAGGCTCGAAAGCCCTTATATTATTTCGAAAACCATACGCGCTGAGACGTTGGTTCCTTTAGATATCCATACAGTTAGCGTAGTAAGTCACGGTAGAAGGCCAATCACTGAACACGCCCAGCACTCCAACATCTTGTGCCAAAACATCAAGAACGTTCATCATGTCACCATCTTGATTGATCTGTTCAGTCACAGTTTGATAGTACCAACCACCACCTTGTGCAAGCGGCCCTGAACGCTCCAACGTCCAAGCAATAATGTCTAGATCAGCTTGTTTTGCCAGCTTGGCGTACTCAGACGCGACAATCGCATTGTTATCATCAAGCTGTATCAACGCATAAAGTGGCGGAGCGATGATCTGCACGCCCTGTTTTGATAACGCTTTCATGTTTTCTAAGGTTGCTGTGAAACCTTCTAAGTTGTACACGCGATCATCGAGATACACTGCTTGTTTGCCAAACTCAGGTTCATTGTTGATCCAGTACTTTACATCGTCGAGATTGAATGACTGAACATACGCATCTTTCGCAGAGAACCCTGCTGCTTTCAGCTCATCAACCAGTTTCTGAGCGTACATCTCTTGGCTAAAGCCTTTATAAGGCATCTCAACTTTTGCTGACTTAAGCTCTGGAGTGACCTTTACGCCATGCTTTTTGAATAGTTCAGCACTTTCTGCATGGGTCATTAACGTACCTGTCTGCGAGTACAAATCAGTTCGCCAACCAGGTGTGCCACTCATGTACTCTTCAACTGTGGTCGCTTTCGGGTTTGCGCCATCCATTTTACCTTTAAGAGTTTTAAACTCCGCCAAAGTAAAATCAGAAGTACGGCACTCAACTTGCGCATCTTCACCCGTTTCTGGGTTAGCTGGCTTAAATGGTACCGAGCATTTCTTCGCGAGCTCTGGGTGAGCAAGAACATCCGTGGTGGTATGCAAGTCACTTTGTGAATGACGACAGACAAGCTGTTTATCTTTAGTAAACGTAACATCGCATTCCAAAACCCCTGCCCCCATTGCAATCGCAGCCAAATAAGACTCCTTAGTATGCTCAGGAAATTGCATCGCCGCGCCGCGGTGGCCAATGGAAAAGTCACTGCGATAGAATGGGCCATCACTACAGCTTTCAAGCTTAGTTTTGAGCGGACTCTCTTCCATATCACTCACGAGATAGATAGGGCGAGGGCCAACCTGCGCCGGTTCATTACCCGCCATGGCTATTGAGCTAACACCTAACAATAGAGCGATACTACTGGTTAAGATATGCTTCATCTGTTGTTTCTCCTTGCAGCAAATAGTTATTAGTTTATGTCGCTCTGGCTTTATGAAGTTCTTACGCGTTAATGCAACTCCCTGACTTCTCGCCAGAACCATAAGCAATTTGCACGCAACGTGCCAAAAACTTTTCACTTACAATTCAATCAGATAAACATAACAGGATTATTTAACTTCTGTGATGGGTCAATTGTGTCTTGCGGTTTGCGACTTAAAACTGTCTTTGTCTAGTTGATGCTTTTTCATCTTTCGATACAGGGTTTTACGTGGCAGATTTAACCGCAGCGAAACCTCATTGATGTTGCCCGCAGTCTCAATCAGAGCTTCTGTTAGCACATTTCGCTCGTACTGCTCCATCTGCTGCTCAAAAGCAAACGCCTCACTACCTTGAGTTGAAGGTGCTTGGAGGTCAAAACCCTCACCCACAATACCTAAGACGAATCGATCAGCAACGTTTCTTAGCTCTCGGACATTCCCCGGCCAGTCATGACGACATAACTGCTGAATTTGTTCGGCATAGAGTGTTGAAGCTCGCGTTTTATATTTTTGACTCGCTTGAACCACAAAATGCCTAAACAGAGATTGGATATCCTCTTTTCGCTGGCGCAAAGGCGGTAAATTCAAGCTAGCGATATTGAGTCGATAGAAGAGATCGGCCCTAAACTCTCCACGCTGACTTAACTCAGCTAAGTCAGCTTTGCTCGCGGCAACGACAACAATATCGACAGGGATGAGGGTATTGCCTCCCACACGTTCAATCACACGTTCTTGGATAACTCGCAGCAGTTTAATTTGCACCGAAATTGGCATGCTTTCTATTTCATCGAGGAATAGTGTGCCACCATGCGCTTGCTCGATTTTGCCAATTCGCTTCTTATTGGCGCTGGTAAATGACCCGGCCTCATGACCAAACAGTTCGCTCTCAATGATGCTCTCTGTCATACCACCGCAGTTGATGGCAACAAACGGTTTATCGCGGCGCGTCGAGTAGCGATGTAAGGCACGCGCTATCACCTCTTTGCCCGTGCCCGTCTCTCCGTTGATGATGGTATCAACGCCGGTTCGAGCCAGGGCCAATACTTGACTGCGCACCATCTCCATCTGATTAGAGACACCAATAACGACATTCTCTATAGGTAGCTCAGGAGATTCCGAAGCCTGGCACGAAACACTCTGGACATGCGTCGAGGCTAAGTTGAGCTTTTCAAGTAACTCATCACTTTGCAATGGCTTCTCGATAAAATCAAACGCACCCAACTTCATCGCTTCAATCGCCATGGGTATATCACCATGACCACTCATCAAAATAACTTCACAAGCAGGCGCACGGCTTTGAATCGCATCCAGCATTGATAATCCATCGAGCTGAGGCATACGAACATCGCAAAGCACAACTTGTTTGCTGTCGGGTACGAGCGACTTTAATCCCGCTTTAGGGTTGGTAAAGCTAGTTACGTGAAAGCCTTCAAGCTCTAACATTTCGCTCAGCGCCTCCACCACATCAAACTCATCGTCTATCAGGGTAATTTGCTTTTCCATTGTCATGATTTCACGCCTTTTAAATAAACTACAAACTCACTGCCTTGCTGTGGCTGCGAGTTCACCCGAATTGAACCGCCAAAATCCTTAATGATGTTAAAAGCGATAGAGAGCCCTAACCCTAAACCCTTACCCACCTCTTTTCGGGTATAAAATGGGTCGAAAATATGGGGAATATCATCGGCTAAGATACCTTTGCCATTGTCTTTCACCGCAATGGTGACTGACTCGCCCGAGCGGAAAACAGAGACCGAAATAACAGGTTCAGATGTCATCTCAACAGCATCAATCGCATTACTGATGAGATTCACCAATACTTGCTCTAGGCGGATTGGATTGGCGCGAACACTTTCATTCGCTGAAAGGTTGCAATCTAGAACGATAGGCACCTGCTTATTAGCAAATAACTCGATGGCATCATTCACGACAGGCATTACTGCGACGGAAGATATCTTCCCATCACTTTTACGAGAGAAAGCTTTCAAATGATGGGTTAACGCGGCCACCTTACCCAGTAAGGTTTCAATCTTGTGCAAGTTATCAGTCGCTTTATCTAAACGCCCTTGCTCCAACCACTTCTGCGCGCTACGAGTATGGCTGCTGATAGCCGTCAGAGGTTGGTTTATTTCATGGGTAATACCGACACTCAACTGACCGAGCGCGGCTAGCTTACCGGCCTGAACGAGTTCATCTTGCGTCACTCGAAGTCTCTCTTCAGCCAATCTTCGCTCTACCACTTCAGCTTCAAGTTTTAAGTTAGTTTTCTTAACTGCTTTTGCCGTGGCTTGAAACACCTGTAACGACTTCGCCATTTGGGTAATCTCATCCTGCCCTTTTACAACAATATTCGTATGTAAGTGACCCGTTGAAATCGCGAACATATCATCCTTAAGATTAAGCAAACGCTCTAGAATATTTTTACGCACGTAGAACCAAGCGATCCCAGCCGCCGCAAACAAACTGAGCATGGAGAGAACAAGTGAAAAGGTGCGATTTGAGGCCAATGAAGCTTGGACATGAGCGATAGACGAATCTATTTCTAAGTTGACGTTAGAGGTATTGCGCTCGATCTGAATAGAGAGCTGGTGCAAGTACTTGCGGCTATTTTCCAACAAAAACTCCTGCTGATAGTGATGCTCCAACGCTTGATTTTTCAGTTGCACTAACCGACTTGAGCGAGAGGCAAGGGTATAAATTACCGACAGCTTTTCATCTAGCGCAGGTAAAGACTCTGCTAACCCACTAGCCAGCCACAAGTTAAACCAGTCTTGCCCTAGCTGTTCCAGTCGGTACGTGGTGTAATCCAACTCATTAAAACTGCCATCGTTATACAACTTTTCAACCAAGCCTAACTGATAGAACAATAACGCTTTCAACTGACTATATTGCAGGCGGGATTTCTGTTCTTCCGGTAGGCGGTCAAGCTCTTCACTCACCTGCTGTAACAGAGGATAAAATCCTTCGAGTAAATTTCTTAGCTGCTTATTTAACTCGCGTGACTCTTCACCACTTTGATAAAGCAAACTTAAACTGTTGCTCACCTGCATGATCAAGTCTTTGAAGTAAGCGTGATACTCAGGAAAATGCGCAAGTACCCGACTCATCTCTTCGATACTGTCTTCGATCCTGACCATAGAACTGCGCCTTTCAAGGTTTGAGTCGGCAGCCACTAGTTGAGAAGAGTCCGTAATCACCAAACGCACCATGTCATTCAATCTTGCGGCCTGCTCCAACGCGGGGATTTCGCGTTCTTTTAGCTCAACCAAAGCGCTTTCGAGTTTGTTATAGGTGGTGGAACTAAACAGGGCGAGAAGTAACGTCGTCATGGACAACAACGCTAGCGCAAGGCCAAGCCGCACTTCAATACCGCGCCATTTAAACTTGCCTCTTTGGGATTTGTTCACTTCTGCGTTTTTGATAGAAGCGGGAGGCACTCCACCAAACATCTGATTCACCGAGATAATCCTAATAGCTTGAATACGATGCGAGATTTAATCGCGCGCATCATTAACAAACCACATAAAACATCATTACATTTTATTAATAAAGTCGAACGTATCAGATTTGTGGAATAGACAAGAGGAAATTTTTATAAAGCCAGATCTAAAAGAGATGAAATCATAAAATCCAATAGCAATCGCAAATTATTGTTTTAGCTCTGCATTATCGTAGTAATTTCCTGTATGTTTTTCGCAATTTATATAGATCTGAAGGATAATTAAATGAAAAGTAAGGTATTTCTCTGCTGTGCGCTCCTGTTAGCATTGTCTGGCTGTGCTTCGGTACCAACTGTTGATACTGCGATTTCAGAGCAAGCAAAATCATTCCCAGCACCAGAGGAAGGTAAAGCGGGTATCTATGTGTATCGAAAAGATACGATAGTAGGCGCAGCACTTAAAAAGTACGTCTACATCGATGGCGAGTGTATTGGTGAAACAGCACCGGGTGTCTTTTTCTATCACGAAGTCGATGCGAACAAAGAACATACAATTAGTACTGAGTCTGAATTCTCTGAAAATCATGTCACGCTATTTACCGATGAAGGGCGTCACTACTTCATCAATCAGTACATCAAAATTGGCGTGTTCGTAGGTGGTGCTGGCGTTGAACTTGTTGATGAAACCCTTGGTAAAGAAGAAGTCATCAAAACAAAAATGGCTAAGAAAGGTAACTGCCCTTCTATTTAACGCCTAACCCTCAAACAAATCCCATTCGACTAGCAGAGCATCTGTGCCTGCTAGTCGAACTCGACAAATCCCCACCTCGGTTTAACCGAACTGATATGCAACTTTTTGATCTAAGTATGACTTACCCAAATTTCTAGCCACTTTCGGTGGGGCATTCGCTATATTTCGCCTAAATTTATTGGAGTGAAAGTTAGATTTTCAGCCAAGGGGTTGGCGTATGATTAAAACAATATTAACTAGCTTAAGTGCCCTATCCTCAACGCAGCAATCGCTGCTGCTCACTGTGATCGTTTCGCCCATTGCTGTGGTGCTTTTTCTCACCCAATCTTGGCTTGGGCTCATTATACTTGTCATTTATCACGTACTAGCCCTTGCTGCGATAGCATCAATGACACGCGCACTTCACCAACTAAATCAAGCGGCAACTCACCTTTCGGAAGGCGACCTATCGGTTCGAATCGATACCAAGAGCAATTTGAATGCGCCACTGCTAAAAAATTTCAATCGCATTGGCGAAGACACTTCCAGAACCGTCCACGCGCTCAGAAAATCAACCGCTCGATTGGTTGAAGTTGCAACTACAGTTCAAGAAGATTCCGAACTCTCGAAAACCGGTGCAATGAGCCAAAAGCAAGACATTGACCAAGCAAAATCAACCATCAATCAGCTATCAGACATTACGCAAAACGTTTCCACTTACTGTGAATCGACTGCAAGCCTTGCTAACCAAGCAAAATCTAAAGCCGACCAAGGTACACGCGATATGGTGTCACTGGGTGAAGCGCTAGATAACGCCAATCAGCACATCGACAATTCCAATCAACACTTCCAGTCTCTAATGGAAGAGACCGCGCAAATCAGCCAAGTCATGGAAACCATTGGCTCTATCGCCGAGCAAACTAACCTATTAGCGTTAAACGCTGCGATTGAAAGTGCTCGCGCAGGAGAGCAAGGAAGAGGGTTTGCGGTGGTGGCTGATGAAGTCCGCTCGTTGTCATTAAGAACTCAGGAAGCGACGGAAGAGATCCGCAGCAAAATCACCAACCTTCAAGCGAAAACAGATGATGTTTTAGCAACCATGCAAGAGAACAAATCGAGTATGGAGAGTTCACTCAGCATCGCTTCCACCGCTGAGCATACCTTCCAGGAACTCAACCAGCAGATCGAAGATTTACGTGGCTATGGCGAACAGATCGCCCAATCGTCCGATCAACAGCTTACTCAAACGCATCAACTGCAATCTAGCTTGGAAAATATCGCCACAGAATCTGACAATAATGTCCGAGCCACACAAGAAACACTGATCGCCAGTATTACTGTTCGCAACTTGTCAGGTGAAATCGATTCGCTGCTGCATCGTTTCGCCACAGATGCACAGCAGATAGAGGCCGAAGAAGCCAAACGCGAAAAATTGATCGAATGGAATGCGCAGCTCGATATCGGTTTAGACGAGATCAACCGTCAGCACAGAGCACTGCTCCACCTCATCAACGAGCTTTACTACTTGTTGAACCACAACTACGGACTCGCCTCGATCAAGCGGGTGGTGCAAGGCCTAATCGACTATACCGCCAACCACTTCGCCTACGAAGAGATCCTATTCAGTCAGATTGAATATGATCAAACCGACGAACACGTCGCTAAGCACCACAAGTTGGTCGAAGAAGTATTGCAGTTCCAACGCCGTGTAGAGAAAGGTGATGGAAGCATTTAAAAACAACAACTTAAACTAATTTGATAACTATTTTAAAACACTAAATCTGCCAATCAGTTTTTTTACTGTGACGACAAAAAACCTGATTAGGCATCATTGTCGATTACTGCTTAAATCCGCGCCGAGATATTAGTTTTATCCATTAACTTCAAGGTGTGTCCATGTTTGCAATTGATGATGTTGTTGTCGCAACTAAAGGCGTTGATTTCGGTAAAATGGTGGTTGTTGGTTTAAGCAGCGGCGGTTTCTACGTTCGAGTAACAGTAGACGGTATGACACTGACTTACCCAGCTCGCGACCTGCAAAAAGCGTAATCAGGCAACAAATACACGATCAAAAAAGGTAGCGATTTCGCCTGTCTCTTATACACAAATCCTCGAACTCAGTTCGAGGATTTTTTTTGAACTCATTTCCAAGGCTGAGATCTGATCACTTAAGTAATATTGATT
>NZ_JATABG010000064.1:0-15026 GCF_036533755.1 Vibrio sp. M260118
ATATTTGTTGTTTTGAGGAAGGTGAAGATGTTGAAGAAAAGGTGTTTAACGCAGCTAAATTGGCGGGTATTCACGATATCATAGTTAAGCATCCGAATGCATACAAAACCAAATTTGGCGGTAGTAAAGGGATTCAGTTATCAGGAGGTGAGATGCAATTGCTTGGGCTTGCCAGAGCGCTATATCATCAACCTAAACTATTATTGCTGGATGAGCCAGACTCAAATTTAGATATTTTATCTGAACAAAAACTTCTTAGAACATTAAATATTTTAAAGCAGCAAGGAGTTACTGTCATTCTAATTAGTCATCGAAATACGCTTGTTAAAATGGTTGATTGGGTCATTGTACTTGACTCAGGTGTGATAAAAGATGCAGGCAAAAAAGATGATGTACTTACACGCCTTCAAAAAGGAGCCGTAGCAAATATTAATAGGGAGGGTAGTCATGGCTAATTCATATCCAAGTAAACTGACCATAAGCCCTTCGCGCTATATTTTTGCTGGACTAATGGTATTGTTACTCGGTGGCGGCTTCAGTATTTACTGGCTTTGGTTTACAAGTATCGATGCCGCAGCAATCGCTCCAGGAGTGATATCTGTAGAAAGTAAGCGTAAATCAATAGAGCACTATGAGGGGGGGATCGTCGATACCGTTTTAGTTAACGAGGGGGACGAAGTTGCCGAAGGTGACGCACTAATTGAGCTTTCTTCTATTGCGGCTGAAACTAGATTCACTCAATTGCAGCAGAAGTACTATAGTAACCTTGCCCAAAAACAACGTTTGGAAAGTGAGAGAAATGGCGAGCAAAAGTTGTTTTTTACAAAAGATTTGCTTGATGCTTCAGAGCAATACCCTTCACTGACTTCATTGATGAAAACTCAGCAGTTGCTTTTTAATGGTCGCCTTAAACTGAGAGAGAGTGAGCTTGCGGTGCTCGATGCGAGGTTGGCTCGCTTTTCAAGTGATAAGCGGGCTCTGGCTAAGAAACTAGATAAAGAGCGTTTGGCGTATCGGTACTTACAGGAAGAAAGTAATATGCATGATGAGTTATTACCCGCCGGTTACACCTCTAAACTCAAGTCGCTAGAACTCTTGCGTTCAAAAGCTAGATTGTCTGGCTATCTTATTGATTTAGAAGGGCAATTACAGAATCGTGAAATCGCGTTGCTTGAGATCCATCAACAACGTGTTGCAATGGAGCACCAATATATCAGTGAGATTGAGCAGGAGTTACAAGAGCTAACTAAAGTTATGGATGATACCGTCGAGCAACTTGCTCAGGCTAAAGATGTATTATCTCGAGTTGTTCTGAAGAGCCCAAACTCAGGTAAGGTTGTTGGCTTGAGTGTGTTTAATAGAGGGGATGTTATTAGTCCAGGTGAAACTTTAATGCAGGTTGTTCCTGAAAACGATCGCTTAATCGTTGAAGCAAATCTGAAGCCGACGGATATTGCAGCTGTCTCAAAAGGACAGAAAGCTATGGTACGGCTTTCGGCTTATAACTTTAGAAACACTCCTCCTATAGAAGGGGAGGTTATTCATATTGCGGCAGATAGAATCACAGACGGTAACAAAGACCAGGAAGAGAGCTTTACCATTAAGGTAGCTTTGAACCCCGACGCTTTAGCAAATGTTGAAAATGTCCGATTGCATCCTGGTATGCCAGCAGAGGTTTATGTCTTGCTCAAGCAGCGTAGTCCTATTGACTATTTGTTGGAGCCCCTCCAGCTTGACCTTTACAAAGCCTTCAGGGAAATCTAGCATACTAGGGAAGTTTTTCTAGTATTGCCAATATACCAATATTGACCACGGGCAATTTGGCCGACAAGTTTTCCATATATTCCAGAACAAGATACCTTTAGAAATTATATTTATTTTGTCATGAAAAATTTAGCTTTGGTTACTTACGTTACAGTAACTTTATATGTTCTCACAGTTGGAATGGTCGCGCTTTATCAGAGCATGTACCGAAGTGCAGCAGAGTTACAATTGGAAAACCTGACTCATAATGTAGCTAATGCCGATGGAATTAAATTAACGATATCACTTTCAGATGAATTGTCTCAGTTCGCACTCCCAACAGCTTACGATTTAGACTTGAGCGCAACCCTATATGAATGGGAAGATTACTTATCTCAAGAAAATCAATATATTGAGTTGAGAACAAGTTTAAGAGAGACAAGTGCGAAGCTTCGTCCAACCTGGGCACCAAATCACGTAGAGCGCTCTAAGTTATCTCGCAAGCTTGGTAATGGTATGGAGAAAGAGACGTTGGATTTAGCTCTATTGTTTGGTCCTTATACATCACAGGCACTAATGCAACACATCGATTTTACGTTCTCACATTGGGAAGATGTAAGTCGCAAATTTCAAATCAAAGCTGCTACTCAATTAGTAGCTATGATCTATCGGAAAGAGTATCGCGCCGATTTGAATAATATGATCTCTTTTTCACGTGGAAAGGAAAGAATGTGTAATTTGCTTAAGTTCAACAATCTGACTGTAGAGTCTTGTAAGTAATATTAGTTAGTTTAGATAAGCCGTTTTTAATTGGCGCTACTCACTAATAGCCGTTAATTCTAAAAAAAGAGACAGAAAGTTACATAAGAGCCGTGTTAACGATGCATCAACCTTGCTAGAATTTGTAGTCACTGAGCTAAAAATTAATTCAAGGAATTTAAATGAAATTGCGATTTTTAACGGCTGCGTTAGCAATGTTCGCAGTATCTGCAAATGTCGTGGCAGATGAGGCAAGTCTAGATAGTGCGCTTCTAGAGTCGTTGGGAGATGTACCTGATGAACAATCTATTCAGTCTGCATTTTTAGCAAATCCAGAACAGGTTTTAGACGTACTGACTGCACTGCTATCCAACCAAGTCGTAGATCCTCAAACCGCTATTACCCAGGCATTGACTGTGTCACCAGGACTCGTAGATGAAATCGTGGAGATTGCACGTCAAGCTGGCGTGAGCAACGAAATTATTACAACGTCAGCATTGTTAGCAGGACTCGACCCTACGGTAGTTGCTGAAGCAACTGCTGCGGGTATACAAACTGCTTCTTCTATTGCGCCTCCAGCAGCACCTGCGGTTGGGTCTGACGGCGGTGGTGGTAATGCAGTCGTATCTCCTAACTAAACACTTTTGCATATTCCAGAGGGCCCGGCTTGTCCGGGCTTTTATTTATCTTATGAAAAACTTAGAGCTAGTTGTCTTCTATTCCTTTCTGATTCTAATAGTTTGGCTACCTATTCCTTTAGCTAGCAATCGAGATTGGGCTTGGGCTATTGCAGAACTATGGGTCGCAGGGCAGAGCCTAATACTGGTTATCGCATACCGAGGAGTGCTTCCCTTTGGAGCACTACGTCCATACAAAGTGTTGTTGTTAGGATTGTTAGGCTTTCAAATATGGGTATTGTTACAGACAATTCCTTGGCCCCTTGATTGGCTAGCATTATTTTCCGAGAAAACAGCTTATATCTACAGTTTGGTGGATGCAGAAGTTGGTTTTCTCTCTTTAGACTCTAGAATGAGCCAAGTGGCTTTGATTAAAGGCGTTACTTATCTTTTGTTTGCAGTAAATGCGGCATTTTTAGTCAACTCGAGCCAGCGTTTAAAGCTTGTCGCTTTATCATTAGTCGTCAGTGGAACATTTCAAGCATTTTATGGAGCTACAGCAGTTTTATTAAATGTACAGGAGAGTCTTGTCTTTGGCTTGCCTGAAAAAGACATCGCAACTGGCTCCTTTGTATATAAAAACCATTTAGCAAACTACCTAATGATCGCGCTTTGTGTTGGTATAGGGTTGATTGTGACACAACTTCACGTTAGTAAATCAGGCTCTTGGCATATTCGAACGAAACGAATTCTTGAGGGAGTGATGAGCCCCAAAATGCTCGTTCGACTGTGTTTGATTATTATGGTTATCGCATTGGTCATGACTCGCTCAAGGATGGGTAATACCGCGTTTTTTGTAGCTACCACGCTAGGTGGAGTAATCGCATTGCTTATCTATAAACAGAAACCCAGGGCATTAACGGCTTTGGTAGTTAGTGTGATTGCGATAGATACTATCGTTGTTGGAGCGTTGTTTGGTTTGGAAAAGGTAAAGCAACGAATAGTGGAAACTTCACTGGGAGTGGAATCGCGTGATCAAGTAGTAATATGGTCACTGGACATTATTCGTGACTTCCCGGTTTTCGGTACGGGCATGGGTAGTTTCTACGCAGTTTTTCCAATGTACTCAAAATCTGACATTGGATTTTATGACCATGCACACAATGACTATATACAGTTCATGGTAGAAGCTGGACTGCCTGCCACACTGTTACTCGGTTGCATTGTACTCTATTCATTTTTGCGTTGTATTAATACCATTCGAACTCGAAACAGTAGAACGATGAAAGGACTGGCTTTAGGTTCAATGATGGCCATTATCGGCATGCTGATCCATATTAGCGTTGATTTTAACTTACAGCCAATGGCCAATGCGCTAACGTTTGTTTTGGTCTTGTTTATAGCTAATGCTACAGCGACACTTCCTGCGATAGGGACTTCAACCACTCAAATTAAGTCTACAGAAAGACTACAAAGAAAGGGAAAGGTTGTTAATGATTAACCGAGTTCTCGTCGTATGCTCTGGTAACATATGTCGCTCTCCACTTGCCGAAGTGATTTTTAAACGCGAGTTGCCTCAAATTGAATTTGATTCGGCTGGTTTATTAGTAGAACAAAGTGGTTTGCATGACTACTCTGCGGCTCGCTATTCTCAAAAAGTAGCTAGCTTCCATAATTTAGATCTATCTTGTCATCGGGCTAAGCAATTGAATAGAGAGTTGGTTGAGTGGAGCGACCTGATTTTAGTGATGGAGCATGAGCATATCAATAGGCTTTCAGATATTGTAGCGGGAGCTCGCGCAAAAACACTTTTGATCGGTCAATGGATTGGTGTCGGTGAAGTAGCCGATCCTATCAATAAGGGCTATGCAGAATTTGTCGATTGTTACGCTACTTTAGAAAGGGCCGTAGATTCTTGGAGAGCTCGATTAGCTAGATAACCACCTATACCTTGAAACGGTCATTCTGTATAAACCAATCAATCTGCTTAGGTACAAATGATGAGTAAATCATACTGGTGTGGCTGTTTCTAATTTCAATATGGTCAGTCATCCCCTCTATCTTGGTCTCTTCGACAGTTACCGTGCCGTCTGACATCATTTTATTGTCCATTAATAGTAAGGAGCGAAAACCCAGTGGCAGGGTTCCTGCGATACAGCCCAATCGCTGTGGCAGTGACCAACTCGATTCGTGTTGAGCTAAACCGAAAGAAGGGGAGTTACCTAGGATAGCACTCATGCCTAGCTCTTGAATTCTGGTCACAATAGAGGCGCCTTGCATGGGAGAGCCTATGGTTACAACATGGGAGACAGTGTCTAGATCGGGCTTTCGAGCTTCTAAGTAGTGTTTGATGATGAGCCCGCCTAGGCTATGACCGATAAGGACATTGCAG
The DNA here is from genome assembly GCF_036533755.1 of Vibrio sp. M260118. Taxonomy (NCBI): domain Bacteria; kingdom Pseudomonadati; phylum Pseudomonadota; class Gammaproteobacteria; order Vibrionales; family Vibrionaceae; genus Vibrio; species Vibrio sp. M260118. Next base: position 5,512 of record NZ_JATABG010000064.1, read on the forward strand.
GTGGATGTAGACAGAGCATTGTCGATAGATGAGAACACTTGTTGTTCATCGATAGCTACACTGTTGTAGGACAGAATTTTGGTCCGATAACCGAAATCCCTAAGTCGATGGCTTAATGGCTGCATAACCATGCCGTGCATATAAAGCCCATGTAAGATAATGATTTTCATATGAATCCCCACAGCAAAGCTTATAGAGAATCTAACCATTTTCTTTGATTGACGCACTCAGTTTTTGTCTAGTTTGTGCAGCGGCGCAACCTCCAACTAGCTGTTGGTCAACATCGCTGCACTTAACTATTCAGTCGCTAAATCTATCGCCTTTCAAACCGTGTGGTGGATGTTGATTTGACATCTTTCGCTTCAGAGTGGAGTTGATACCTCATCGACGAGATAGAGTATTGATTGATACGGTATACCACTATGATGCGATAAGCCAATTTCACAAGTCCGACTGTTGCTAAAGCCGCGCTGGCACCCATTTGGCACTTGCTCTTTTAATGGGTGGACTGCTGCTTCGTTTAACTCTGGTGTGGTGAAGCCTTTGTCACCCGCCCAACCGCAACATGAGATGTGTTCTGGGACAACGACGTTAGACACACAAGCCTTAGCCAGCGATAGCATCTGCCCCTCTAATCCCATACGACGAGAGCTACAAGTCACGTGGAGCATCACGGTCTCTTGCTTGGGTGTGATGGCTAGATGCTCAAGAAGATACTTAGCGACAAACCCCGTTGGTTCTAATTTTTCCATCGGTTTGGTGAAGTTTTCGATACTGCGTTTAGCACATGGACTAGTATCCATTAAAATTGGATATTCGCCTTCATAGCTTGCCTGCCAGAGTGAGGCCTCTAACTGCTGGGCTTTTTGCGTTGCAACTTCAGTCATTCCTTTACTATCGTAGGGCATGCCACAGCATTGATCATCGAGTTTCTCTGGGATGATAACTTCAAAGCCCGCTTTCTTAATGAGTGACAATGTCACTTCAGTTAGACTGCGTTGGTCTTGAGCATCACTTTGCTGTCCCATGGTTCTTGCAGCACAAGAAGGGAGGTAAACCACTTTTTTATCTGAGCGTACGAGAAGTTCCATCGACTTATCGAGCTTATGGCTGTTCGATTGTGGAGTTTCAGGAAGCCACACTGGTGTTTTGTTGTTGGTTATTTTGCGGATACCGTTAGTCATGGTAGATACAGCACCTTCCCCAATGACTTTGACCGCAAGCTGGTTGGCTTTTAATGATGCGCGAGTTAAAGAGGTAGTGGTAGAGAAGTGATCGGCCGTCCACTTGGCTATTGGAGTAAACTTCTTGTATTTGGCTGTTCGTAGTTGTTTAACCAAGTCTCCGGTGTTGATTCCAACTGGACATCGATCGGCACATAAGCCTGTTGCAGCACAAGTATCAATGCCTTGGTATTCAAAGATCTTCTCTAACTCACTTGCATCAGTATCTTCGCCCAATGCTTTACGTTTTTGCAGTTCGCGATACAAGGCAATGCGCTGACGTGGAGAGAGAGTTAACGTGCGAGATGGACATACTGGCTCACAGAATCCACACTCTATACAACGGTCGACGATAGGGTCAGCCGCAGGCATAGGTTTTAGGTTTTCGATATGTGAGTTAGGGCTATCATTAATGATCACGCCCGGGTTGATCAGGCTATCAGGGTCAAATAGTGTTTTGATTTTCTGCATCAACTTGTAAGCATCGGCCCCCCATTCTAGCTCAACATACGGGGCCATGTTTCGCCCAGTACCGTGTTCAGCCTTAAGTGAGCCTTGATATTTAACTGCGACCAAATCGGCAACATCATCCATAAACTTGCCGTAGCGGTTTATCTCTTGCTCTGAATCAAAGCCTTGAGTGAATACAAAGTGAAGGTTACCTTCTAGGGCATGACCGAAGATGATCGCCTCACTGTATTGATATTTGTCGAATAGAGATTGAAGGTCGCGTACCCCATTAGCGAGGTTTTCGACTGGAAATGCGACATCTTCGATAATGACCGTGGTGCCCACTTCACGCACAGCGCCGACTGCTGGGAACATGCCTTTACGAATACCCCATAAGTTGGCAACGACCTTAGGATCAAGGGTAAAAGGAACTGACGCAACTATGGTATAGCCCGAAAGTGAGTTGAGTATATCGGCACACTGTTGGTCAATTGTCGCTTGGTCACTCGCGTGCGTTTCAATCAGCAGTGCTGTCGCTTCTAAGTCAAGTCGCTGGATAAACTCTGGCATACCGGGTTTGTCTGCGACAGATCGTAGCGCACGCCCATCCATTAACTCGACTGCAGCCACGGGGGTTTTCGAAAGGGTTGCTACGGCTTTGCTTGCTTCCTCAATATCCGCAAATACCAGTAGTGCGGAAGCTTTGAAATTATGCTCAATGACTGTGTTGTATGTGATCTCAGCAATGAAGCCCAATGTGCCCTCAGAACCTATAATTAGGTGCTCTAAAACTTCGATAGGGTCGCTATAATCGACCAAGGCATTTAATGCGTAACCTGTAGTGTTTTTTAGTCGGTATTTGTGGCGGATACGTTCTGTTAGCTCGGTGTTGGCCTGAGTCTCTTTGACTAGTTCTGCAAGGCCGTCGACGATATCTGGTCGAGTCGCACAAAAAGCTGCAATGCTCTCTTTGCAAGAGGTATCGAGCAGAGTTCCATCATTGAGAACGACTTTAACGCTGTCGATGGTCTTGTAAGAGTTCTGCGCAGTACCACAACACATACCGCTGGCATTGTTGGCGGCAATACCACCTATTTTACAAGTATTGATTGAGGCCGGATCGGGACCAATTTTGCGTTTAAACGGCGCGAGGTACTTGTTGGCATCAGCGCCGATAACACCAGGTTGAAGGATGATTTTATCGCCATTGTCGATGATTTCGTGACCACGCCAATCGTCTGTTAGCGTGATAAGAACAGAGTCTGACACCGCTTGGCCAGAAAGACTGGTGCCAGCAGCGCGAAAGGTAAAGTGAATTTGCATTTCACGACAGCACTGAATGGTATAGATGACTTCACCAAGATTTTTTAGCCGCACAACGATTTGCGGCACTAAACGGTAAAAGCTTGCGTCAGTTCCATAGGCGAGCCGTTTGGTGTGCTCGGTAATGATTCTTTCGCGATCAATCTCAACCGCTAATAGAGATTCCAATTGACGATATTTGTTATCACTTTCTTGATTCGACATCTTTGCTTCCTTGTGCTTGCTACTGGCGTTGTATTTTTTATGTGGCCAGGTTCCAAAAAAGGTGTCAGCTCGCAATAGATACTGCAGTGACACCTAGGGAATTATTTAAAGTTGACCAACGAGTCTCGATTTAAATCGTGGATATTTTTCGCACCAGTGAGTGTCATCGCAACTCGCATCTCTTTTTCATACAAGTCGAGTAGGTTCTCTACACCTGCTTGACCTTGAGCGGCAAGTGCGTAAATGAATGAGCGGCCTAATAGGGTGCAATCAGCGCCCAGTGCAAGCATACGAACCACGTCTAAGCCTGTGCGGATGCCTGAATCAACGAAGATTTTAAGATCACCTTTTACCGCATCGGCAATAGTCGGTAGCGCTTTGGCTGTTGACAATACACCGTCAAGTTGACGTCCGCCGTGGTTTGAGACAACAATGCCATCAGCGCCAAAGCTTACTGCGTCTTTGGCATCTTGTTCGTCAAGTATGCCTTTAATCACCATTGGACCGTCCCAAAACTCACGAATCCATTCAAGATCTTTCCATGAGATGGATGGGTCAAAGTTATCGCCAAGCCAACCAATGTAGTCTTCTAGTTTGGTTGGTTCACCGCGATAGGTTGAGATATTGCCTAGATCGTGCGGTTTACCAAAAAGACCAACATCAAATGCCCAGCTCGGATGACGCATGGCTTGGAATACACGGCGAGCTGCGGCATTTGGTCCGCTCATGCCAGAGTGCATATCGCGGTAGCGTGCGCCCGGAACTGGCATATCTACGGTAAACACTAATGTGGTGACACCCGCAGCTTTAGCGCGCTCAAGGACATTTTTCATAAACCCGCGGTCTTTCAAAACGTAAAGTTGAAACCACATTGGGCGCTCAATTGCAGGCGCAACTTCTTCAATAGGGCAGACAGATACCGTCGACATGGTAAACGGGATCCCTTTGTTCTCAGCGGCTTTCGCAGCTTGAACTTCACCGCGTCTTGCGTACATACCGGTAAGACCAACCGGTGCAAGTGCGATTGGCATAGAGAACTTTTCGCCGAATATTTCTGTATCGAGACTGAGGTCTTCCATGTTTTTTAGGACACGCTGTTTGAGAGCGATCTCTGCTAAATCTTCAGTGTTTCTTCTCAGCGTATGTTCACCGTAAGAGCCACCATCAATGTAATGAAATAGAAAAGGCGGTAACTTTGATTTAGCGGCTGCGCGGTAATCAGTTGAAGCAGAAATAATCATAAAAGTTGTCCTATATTGTTGTACTTAACGCCTTTCTTTGAAGGCTTAGTATGGTTGAACTGGGTTATCAACATAAATAGTAAATTGGTATAAAGAGAGGTGCCGTCGCCCACAAATTTGCTCGAAAAATCAAGCGCTCTCTTGTCAGGGGCCAAGGCAACAGCACCTCGTCGTCTTGTTATTGCATCAAGGCGTCAGTGATGTGTAGGCCATAAATTGCGACTAAACCAATGATTCCAGTAACCAATAGATAGTAGATGGTTGGGATGATAGTTTTACGCAAAGTCGCACCTTCACGACCAAGCAAGCCAACCGTCGCAGATGCAGCGACTACATTGTGGATAGCAATCATGTTTCCGGCAGCAGCGCCGACAGCTTGAAGCGAAACCACAACAGCACTTGAGATGGTTAGCGTTTGAGCGACTTCGAACTGGAACTGACTAAACATCATGTTCGATACTGTATTAGAGCCAGCAATAAACGCCCCTAGTGCTCCAACAGTAGCGCTTAGTGCAGGGAAGGCGTCACCGACCAGTCCAGCAGCAAAGTTGGCGGTAGTCACTGGCATGCTCGCAAGGTCTGCACCATTAATGCCCGAGTTAATGAAGATACGCACCATAGGAATAGTGAATACAAGCACAAATCCGGCACCAATTAGGGTTTTACTTGATTCGCCAAACGCTTTTGCTAATGGTGTTACGCTACGCGATTGAAGTAATACAGCAACAAAGGCAACAAATACTAAGATGCCTCCTGGAAGGTATAGTGGCTGAATCGCAGTGCTGATGCCTGCTTCACCAAGAATGTTACCAAACGATAGGCTAACACTGCGCAGCATTGATTTAAATTCTGCGCTTACTCGGCTCGCAACTAAAACAACTGCTAACAGCACATAAGGTAGCCATGCTAATACCATGCTCATCGGTTTTGCTTTAGCGTCATCGAGGTCGATTTTTAGCGAGCCTAACCATTCAGCAGGCCACTTGTTTTCTTCCTCAAAGTCCCAAGTTGTTTTTGGCACTAAGAAGCCACGCTTTGCTGCTGAAACAACAATAGCAAGTCCAACTAAACCACCAATCAAAGAAGGGAACTCAGCGCCAAGGAATACACCGGTTAGCGCATAAGGAATGGTGAATGACAGGCCAGCGAAGATCGCAAATGGCAAGATATCCAGACCTTCAGTCCAACTTCTGTTTTTGCCAAAGAAGCGAGTTAACATCATCGCCATGAGAACAGGAATAAGGGTGCCAACACTTGCATGGATAAGGGCGACGCTTGATGTAATTTGCTGCAGGTACGCATCCCATGTTGAGCCATTTGCGATAAGGGCTTCGCCAATGTTGTGAGTATCTAGACCTTTATTTACACCAACGATAATCGGTGTACCTACTGCGCCAAATGAAACCGGAGTTGATTGGATCATCATCCCCATCAAAACGGCGGCGAGGGCAGGGAAGCCGATTGCAACAAGAAGTGGTGCAGCGATTGCGGCGGGCGTACCAAAACCAGAAGCACCTTCGATAAACGAGCCGAAACACCAAGCAATAATAATTGCTTGAACGCGTCTATCTGGCGATATGTTGGTAAAGCCATTGCGAATGGTAGAAATCGCGCCTGTGTGCTTCAACGTGTTGAGCAAGAAAATAGCGCCGAAAACGATCCAAAGTACAGAGACAGTAATACCTAACCCCTGAAATACCGAGGCAAGCACACGGGTTGTTGACATGTCCCAAGCGAAAAGGGCGATAATAACGGTTAGACCAAATGCGACTGGCATCGCGCGTTTTGCAGGCCAATTGAGGCCAACCAAAAGTATGGCGGCAACGACAATTGGGGAGAAAGCCACAAGGGCAAGTAATGTTTCACTCATTGGTACATCCTTTACATTCTTCGTTTAGGGCTCTTAGGAGTCTCTTAGATTTTATATTTGTGATGTGTTTGTTAATTTCGGGTGAATTTACCCCTTTATTTTTTGCTGATATAGGGAAATAATGAAAATGATTAATTCCAAAAGTGACATAATAAATGCGAGCAGATGACTTAATCCTGTTTTCTCAGGTTGTAGAACTGGGTAGTTTTAGTAAGGTTGCGGAGATAAATAACCTTACAAATTCGGTAGTTAGCAAAAGAATAGCCCGGCTAGAGCAAGAAATTGGCGTGCAACTATTGTATCGCACAACGCGCAAATTAACGTTAACAGAAGCGGGCAAAGCGTTAACACACGGTGCTAAAAATGTGAAGCAAGCCGCTCAGGAGGCTATGGATGCAGTTTCAGGTTTTGGAGAGAATGTCAGCGGTCATATTAAAATGTCGGTGCCAAGTATATCCGGTGATTTGATACTTGCTGAAGCAGTTGCAGAGTTTTGTAACCTGCATCCAGGCTTGTCGGTAGATATGTCTCTTAATAACCGTTTTGTAGATTTGGTTGATGGAGGCTATGACCTAGTGATCCGAACGGGCTACTTAGAAGACTCAAGCTTAATTGCGCGCCATATCCTCGATTCGCAGTGGGTAGTTTGCGCTTCTCCCTCTTATATTGCGAAAAACGGCAAACCAACTGAGCCTAACGATCTCATGCAACATAACTGTTTGCAGCCTTGTTTACCATGATATTCGCAATGGACTGCTGGTGGATCTCTTTCCAGAGCAAGTTGGTAAGAAGCTAGGTATCTATGCTGTTTATCCTTTTACGCGCCAACCGCCGAATAAAGTTAAACTCTTGATTGAACATATTAGAACCCGCTATTTGGCCATCTCTCACTACTTTTAAGCGGGAGAAAAAAGCCGATGCATCCTTGCGCCGGCTTTGGGTTCGGCGGCCAAACCGAAAAATCCCTTATGCCGCTTCGATGGATTCGTCTAAGTCAAATGATGCGGCAATCAATTTCTTGGTGTAGTCACTGCGTGGATTGTGGAAAATCTCTTCGGCAGTTCCTTGCTCCATCACTTCGCCCTTTTGCATCACCAACACACGATCAGACAGCGCTTTTACAACGCTCAAGTCGTGGCTGATAAACAAGAAGCCAATGTTGTGTTTTTTCTGCAAATCTTTAAGAAGATCAATCACTGTAAGCTGGACGGAGCGATCAAGTGCAGATGTTGGTTCATCAAGCAGTATAAACGAAGGTTCAAGGATTAAAGCACGTGCTATGGCAATACGTTGTCGCTGACCACCAGAGAACTCATGGGGGTAACGGTTAATGGAGTGAGGCTCTAATCTTACTTCTTCAAGGGCTTTACGTGCTTTCGCCATTCGTTCGGCACGTGTTAGATGTGGCTGATGAACCGTCAATGCCTCAGTAATAATATCGCCCACGGTCATACGTGGAGATAATGAACCATACGGGTCTTGAAACACCATTTGGATATCTTTCTTTAGATTGAATCGTTGCTTGTCAGTGAGCTCATCTATGTTTTGGCCTTTGAACTCGATGGAGCCCGTTGATGGCAGTAATCCAATTAGAGCGCGTCCTAGAGTGGATTTACCAGAGCCAGACTCTCCAACAATTCCAAGCGTTTCACCTTGCTTAAGGTACAAAGAGATACCTTTCACTGCTTCAAAGTATTTATTGCGGCTAGGTAGGAAGTGAGACTTGATCAAAAACTTAACCCGTATGTCGTCAGCTTTTAGTAGCTCGGGAGCGTTGCCATGAATTGGATCTTTGCTACCCTTAGGAATTGAGTTTATCAGCATTTGAGTGTATTCGTGCTGTGGCTGCTCAAAGAGATCTTGGCATATGCCTTCTTCAACAACGTCGCCTTTACACATTACGATTACGCGATCAGCGAGGTGTTTCACGACACCAAGATCATGAGTAATAAACAGGATAGACATACCCATTTTGGCTTGAATTTCTTTAATTAGGTTCAAAACCTCAGCTTGAACCGTGACGTCTAGTGCTGTGGTAGGTTCGTCTGCAATTAAGATATCGGGCTCATTGATAAGCGCCATCGCAATCATAATGCGCTGCAGTTGACCGCCTGAAAATTCATGAGGGTATTTAGTGTAGGCTTGTTGTGGGTTTGGTAAGTGAACCAAGTTAAACAGGTCTAAAACCTTTTGCTTTGCCTGTGAATGCGTGACGCTTTGATGGCACATTACCGCTTCCGCAACTTGAATACCTACGCGCATAAACGGATTAAGTGATGTCATTGGCTCCTGAAAAATCATTCCAATTCTATCGCCACGAATGCCTTGCATGGCTTTTTCTGATTTTTCTAATAGCTCTTCATGTTCAAACACTATGCTCGATTGAGAATGAACGATAGCGTTGTTGGGTAATAGTTGCATTAGTGCGTTGGTTGAGACGGATTTGCCACTCCCTGACTCCCCAACGATGGCGAGAGTTTCTCCTTTGCGTAGATCGAAGTTGACATCCTTGACTGCGTCAACCATTCCATCGTTTGTGGTAAAGCTAACCGAAAGGTTTCTTACCTTTAAAATAGGCACCTGTGACATTGTACTTCCTTATCAATTAATGGTGTGTGCACTTTCTATTACGGAGTTATGTTGCTTGAGTGTGGAAAAATAGTGATGTGCTTTCTGTACATGTTCGAATTCAAGCATCCACTGCGCACTTCGCTGAGCGCTGCAAAATGCGCCCATGTGTCTCAATAAATCTTCACACTGATTGTGAATAACATGCTGAGTAGCGCGAACGAGATCGAATGTTTCAATCGAGACAAACTGAAGCTGGGCATAAGTTTGATTGAGCAGATCGAATGCTTTCTGTTGCTGGCCCATCTTATTGAGGATTTCAGATTGAGATACGGCAGCATCACGTAATCCAGTGACTAAACAGCTAAATTGGCACGGTTTTGTCTCTGTATCTGTCAGCGCATCTTGCAAATGGTTGGGTAGGTGAGTCAGCACTAAGTCGTATAAATAGTGTGCCTCGGGCCAATGGCCCTGTTCTAACATTTGTTCCGCCTTTAGATAGTGTGTCCAGCATTGCTGTAAATCCATGTTCCAGTACTCCGCCTGCGAAAAGTTGCGTACATTTAAATACAACTCATTAACCAATGCAAATTGTTCTCATTTAATTGCGGCTTTTTATATAATTTGATTAAAAAA
>NZ_JATABG010000065.1:0-12379 GCF_036533755.1 Vibrio sp. M260118
AGACGCAAACGGCGGCAAAGACATCCACATCATCTCGAAGATCGAGAACCAAGAAGGTGTAGATAACTTCGACGAAATCCTAGAGCTTTCTGACGGTATCATGGTAGCTCGTGGTGACCTAGGTGTTGAAATCCCAGCTGAAGAAGTAATCTTCGCTCAGAAGATGATGATCGAGAAGTGTAACCGCGCACGTAAGATGGTTATCACTGCAACTCAAATGCTTGACTCTATGATCAGCAACCCACGTCCTACTCGTGCAGAAGCGGGTGACGTTGCAAACGCAATCATGGACGGTACTGATGCAGTAATGCTTTCTGGTGAAACTGCAAAAGGTAAGTACCCAGTTGAAGCGGTAACTATCATGGCGCAAATCGCTAACCGCACTGACAGCGCGCTAAAAGCTGAGCTAGGTTCTCGTCTAGACAGCCCACGCCTACGTATCACAGAAGCAGTATGTAAAGGTGCAGTAGACACAGCTGAGAAACTAGCTGCTCCACTAATCATCGTTGCTACTGAAGGTGGTAAGTCTGCACGTTCTGTACGTAAGTACTTCCCAACTGCAAACATCATTGCTCTAACGACTAACAAGAAGACAGCTGCTCAACTAGTTCTAACTAAAGGCGTTCGTCCAGTTCTTGTTGATTCTATCGAAAGCACTGACGCATTCTACAAGAACGGTAAACAGTACGCTCTAGAGTCTGGCTTTGGTAACAAGGGCGACATCGTAGTTATGGTTTCTGGTGCTCTAGTCGCTTCAGGTACTACCAACACTGCGTCTGTACACGTTCTATAATAAAGCGTTAACAAACACATTTTCTATCATAGAGGGCTTCGGCCCTCTTTTTTATGTTTGTCTTGCTAGGAGACTTAGCTGCACCAGTGTCTAAAAGAGCGCTGGCTACAAACTTTTGATACTAGTGTGGATTATCGACTAATCTAATCGGTAAATGACTTCAACACTGTCTCGAAGAATAATCGTAGAATCTTGGTAGCCACTTGACTCTGAACGTGCATCCATAGCCATCGACCTCATCAAGACGGGTTGCTGACCGGACATTTTGTAATTAATACGCCATACATCACCTAGATCTTGGCCAAAACCTTGGGCAAGTGACTCCGCTTTCGTCATCGCATCTTTAATTGCAGCCTGGCGCGCCTGTTGTTGATACTGAACCTGATCTTTCACTTTCAGTTGAATATTGTCGATCTGATTAATACCCGAGTTCAAAGCGATATCTAGGTACTGATTAAGATTGGCAAGATCGTCAACCGTCACAGTGACGCTGCGCGAAGCACGATATCCGACCAACTCGGGTTTACCATTTTTAGGATAGTGATATTGGGGTGCTAGGTAGAGGTTTGAGCTAGTGACATTACTTTTCTCAACGCCTTTTTCAGTTAGAGAAGTGAGAAAGGCACTAACCACGTCATCAACCGACTTTTTGGCTTGTTCCGCTGTCATGGTTGACTCAACAACCTTGACTGAAAACTCTGCCATATCAGGCTTGGCAATCACTTCTCCATAACCTGTGGTTGATAAATGAGGAAAATCAGGGCTACTGGCTAACACACTAAAACTGCTCACCGACAATGACAGTGCAACAAAAAATGTAGAGATTACTTTCATACTCAATCACCAAAATCTAGGAGAAGTTGAATACATCATAGGTAGTGAATAAATTGAAACCAACATCCTCACTTAAGTTCTGACAAAGAACTAACTCAGCAATCAGACAACTACTTAGGCAATAGGTCTCGAGTGTAAGAGACAATAGCGTGAGTGACTTCTTTTAGCAGACCCGTCTCAAGCTGCCAGTGATGCCAATAGATACGAAAACTCATAAAACAACCCGGCATCAGATCCACCAACTTCCCTGAAGCCAACTCATGTTCTATTTGCAATTTGGGGATTAAACAGTAAGCGCAGCCCAATAAAGCTAGATTAACAAATGCCTCTGAACTGGCGACATGGTGATGAGGCATCGCTTCTGGAGAAATGTTAAAGTGCTGCTTTAGGAAGTCTCGGTGCAGTTCATCATGTTGATCATAAGAGACTGCAGGCGCTAGCTTTAATGCATCTCGCGTCACGCCGCAAGGAAAGTAATCTTTCGCGAATTCTGGACTTGCGACACAGACATAGTCCATTCTACCGATATATTTGGCTTCACAGCCCACCATCGCTTTGGGCTCCATACTCAACGCGCCCAGTACTTCACCATTTTTAAGCTTGTCGAGTGTTCTCGCTTCACCATAAACCTCTAGCTCGAGATGAACCCTTCTTGATTTCATGATAGGGGCTAAGGCAGGTAGTAGCCAAGTGGCTAAACTGTCTGCATTGGTAGCAATCGCCGCTTTTTGCAGCCGCTTAGTCGTCTCGCTATCCAATTCAGGAATGAGATCGGCCTCAAGTAGTTGAACTTGCTGATACAAGGCTAGCAGTTTTTGCCCTACAGGAGTGGCGCGAGGAGGTTGCTCACGCACCAATACAGGTTGAGCAATAAACTTTTCTAGCTGCTTGACCCGTTGCGACACTGCGGACTGAGATACAAACAAGGTTTCTGCCGCACGTTCAAAGTTTCCTTTAACAATAACGGCTTCTAAAGCCTCTATCCATCGATAATCCAAACCACGCATTTCACTCTCTACCTGACAAAATCATTAGACATTCTAATATAGTATAAAAATCATTAATTATACTTATTATCTTGGTTTGCTTATCTTCTCGCTATTCAGTTATTTCTTGGAGATAAGTCCGTGAACTTTTGGCTTCTATTACAAGGTTTTGGCCTTGGCGCAAGTATGATCATCCCGATCGGCGCACAAAACGCTTATGTGTTAAATCAGGGCATCAAACGTCAACACCACCTAGCAACAGCAACCATCTGCAGCGTACTCGATATTGTATTTATCTCTTTGGGGATCTTCGGTGGCGGAGCCCTGCTGTCACAAAATGAAACCCTACTAATGTTGGTCACTTTGGGCGGAATCGCTTTCCTTCTATTCTATGGTTCACTATCTCTGAAAAGTGCATTTGCACCACAATTAGAAGAGACTCAACTTGACCAGACTTTAAGAGGGAAACGTGCGGTCATTCTAGGGGCATTAGCCGTCACTGTACTTAACCCTCATCTTTACCTGGACACAGTGGTAATCCTCGGGTCGATTGGCGGTCAATTTGAAGGGCAAGATCGCATCGCTTTTGCTGTCGGAACTATGATGGCTTCGCTAGTATGGTTTTTCTCTCTTTCCATTGGTGCAGCAAAACTTGGGCCGACATTGTCACAACCTCGGGTAAAGCAAGGTATTGATATTATTGTTGCGATTATGATGTTTGTGATTGCCTTTATGTTGGCAACAGAGTTGTTCAATCAGTAAATCTAGGTGACGTATGTGCAAGCTTGAAGCAATTTATCAGTTCAACAAACAGCTTTTAGGCCAATTAAATGTGGACTACCAAGAGTGGCAACATGAGCCAATTTTGGACTTTGAGACAGATGAAAGAGTAGCTCGAGAATTAGGTTGGACAGGGACTCACAGTAAAAGTCTGTTCCTCAAAATCAAAGGCTCAGGCTACGTATTACTTCTAACAGACAAGGACTCACGTTTAGATACCAAGAGCATAAAAGCACTAACCGGCAAACGTCCTTCAATAGTCAGCAATGAAGAGATGATTGAGCAGATTGGCTGCGTTCCTGGTGCGGTGTGTCCTTTCGGTTTACCCAAGGAAGTGACGATTATTGTTGACCGTAGACTCTTCCAACAACAGGAAATTCTCTATACACCAGGTAAACCAGAGTTCACATTTGGTATTCCTGCAAACCGACTCAAAGTGGTTTTGAACGCACTTGAGAACCGAATCCTAGAAATGTAAAAAGCGAGGCAATTTGCCTCGCTTACATTCGTTTTCAACCGCCAAATTACGCTTCGACTTTGTTGAGATGTACATCCATTTGCGGGAATGGAATCTCAATACCTTCTTTGTCTAGGCCCTCTTTTATAGCCTGCATTAAATCGAAGTACACAGCCCAGTAGTCCGCTGTTTTAACCCATGGGCGTACAACGAAGTTTACCGATGAGTCTGCAAGTGTATGAACACCAACCAGAACACCCGGCTCTTTTAGGATGCGTTCATCTGACTGACAAATCTTAGTTAACAGATCTTTGGTTTTCTGCAAATCCGAATTGTAAGAAACACCAATCATCAGATCAACACGGCGAGTTTCATGTCGAGAGTAGTTGGTAATAGGGCTACCGATCACACTACCATTCGGTACTACAACCATTTTGTTATCAGGCGTCGTCAAGACAGTTTGGAAGATTTGAATCGAATCTACCGAGCCAGCTACGCCACCAATCTCAACATAGTCACCAGACTTAAATGGGCGGAATGCAACAATAAGAACACCTGCTGCAAAGTTAGATAGTGAACCTTGTAGTGCTAAACCAACGGCTAAACCCGCAGCACCAATCACAGCCACAACAGAAGCAGTTTGAACACCTAAACGACCTAGTGCTGCAATCAATACAATCACAAATAGTAGGTAACGCACTAGTCCATGGACAAATTCCACAACCGCTTTGTCCATCTGCTTCTTGTTTAGAACTTTCGCGACACTGTTGGCGACCGCCTTGACAATGATATTACCGATGAACAAAATCAGAATAGCGGAGATAATATTCACGCCATACTGAACTAAAAGATCCGAGTTATTAGTCAACCACTGCTCGGCATGGCTGATACTATCAACCAATGGAGTTTCAATCCCTGCAGATTCACCTGCCATAATCTATACCCTCTAAATTAAAATGACTCTACGAAACACGTTGTCTTTCATTATTATTTTAGCAACAACACCTCTTTTCATTCACTGAGGTAATGTCAGCTTTTTGGCACAATATCTTATTTTTGACCAACATCAAAGTTATGTTTTTACAAAACAACCGACACCCTCACTTATCAGAATCTCCTGATACCAATCCCATCAATCAGGTGTTCAGAAAATTGGCGTAATAGGTATGATAACCGCAGGCACAAAAAAACCCGCTCGATGAGCGGGTTGAATCTAATTCAGTGTAAGACGAATTATAGTACGTCTACTGCATTTAGGTCAGCAAACGCTTTCTCAAGACGAGCAACCATAGAAGCTTGACCAGCACGTAGCCATACGCGTGGATCGTAGTACTTCTTGTTTGGCGCATCTTCGCCAGTTGGGTTACCGATTTGACCTTGTAGGTAATCACGGTTTTCAGCTTCGTACTTACGGATACCATCCCAAGTTGCCCACTGTGTATCAGTATCGATGTTCATCTTGATAACGCCGTAACCGATAGACTCTTGGATCTCTTCTTGAGTAGAACCAGAACCACCGTGGAATACGAAGTTTAGAGCGTTAGGTGCAATACCGAACTTCTCTGCACAGTAAGCTTGAGAATCACGTAGGATAGTTGGAGTTAGTACAACGTTACCTGGCTTGTAAACGCCGTGTACGTTACCGAAAGATGCTGCGATAGTGAAGCGGTGTGACACTGCGCTTAGCTTCTCGTATGCGTATGCAACGTCTTCTGGAGAAGTGTAAAGCTCAGACGCGTCCATATCAGAGTTATCAACGCCATCTTCTTCACCACCAGTACAACCAAGTTCGATCTCGATTGTCATGTTCATTTTAGCCATGCGCTCTAGGTACTTAGCACATGTTTCGATGTTCTCTTCTAGCGACTCTTCAGAAAGATCTAGCATGTGAGAAGAGAATAGTGGCTTACCAGTTTGAGCGAAGAACTCTTCACCTGCGTCTAGTAGACCGTCAATCCATGGAAGAAGCTTCTTAGCCGCGTGGTCAGTGTGTAGGATAACTGGTACACCGTAAGCTTCAGCAACAGCGTGAACGTATTTTGCACCTGCTACAGCACCAAGGATTTGAGCACCTTGACCTTCAAGTTTAACGCCTTTACCAGCGAAGAAAGCTGCACCGCCGTTAGAGAACTGAACAACTACTGGAGCTTTAACTTTAGCAGCCGCTTCTAGTACTGCGTTTACAGAGTCAGTACCGACTACGTTTACTGCTGGTAGAGCGAAGTTGTTTTCTTTAGCAACTTCAAAAACTTTCTGTACGTCATCGCCAGAGATAACACCTGGTTTTACGAAATCGAAGATCTTAGACATGGATTTAATCCTATTTATCTGTCGTTTTAAAAATAAAACTTGTTAAGTTCAAATTTTTGCAAACGTTTGCTCACAACGCGCGCTATTCTAGCAAAAAAATGTGATGTGCAGCAAACAAGAAAGCGGGAGAATCTCTTCTCCCGCTTCCGTTCAATTACTTAGCACGCTCTTCAAGCATTGCTACAGCTGGTAGTACTTTACCTTCTACAAACTCTAGGAAAGCACCGCCACCTGTTGAGATGTAAGATACGTCAGCTTTGATACCGAACTTGTCGATAGCTGCTAGCGTGTCACCGCCACCAGCTACAGAGAAACCAGCAGACTTAGCGATTGCTTCAGAGATACCTTTAGTGCCTGCTTCGAAGTTCTTGAATTCGAATACACCTACAGGGCCATTCCAAAGGATAGTCTTAGCGTTACCGATGATTTCTGCTAGAGCTGCAGTTGAATCTGGACCTAGGTCGAAGATCATATCATCGTCAGCCACTTCTGATACTGGCTTGATTTCAGCTTCTGCGTTCTCATCAAATGCTTTAGCACATGCAACGTCAGTAGCAACTGGGATAGAACACTCTTTCATTAGCTTCTGAGCAGTTTCAACTAGGTCAGCTTCGTATAGAGACTTACCTACATTGTGACCGTCAGCAGCGATGAATGTGTTAGCGATACCACCACCAACAACAAGTTGGTCAGCTACTTTAGATAGTGACTCAAGAACAGTTAATTTAGTTGATACTTTTGAACCACCAACGATAGCAACTAGTGGACGCTCTGGGTTGTCCATTGCTTTGCCTAGTGCATCAAGTTCAGCAGCTAGAAGAGGGCCAGCACACGCTACAGGAGCGTTCATACCAACACCGTGAGTAGATGCTTGTGCACGGTGAGCCGTACCAAATGCATCCATTACGAAGATGTCACATAGTGCAGCATACTTCTTAGATAGCTCTTCTTCGTTCTTCTTCTCGCCTTTGTTAAAGCGAACGTTTTCAAGAACAACAAGCTCACCAGTGTTTAGCTCTAGGCCGTTTAGGTAATCTTTTGCTAGTTTAACTTCGCAATCTAGTGCGTCGTTTAGGTAGTTAACAACAGGTTGTAGAGAGAACTCTTCTGCGTACTCACCTTCAGTTGGACGACCTAGGTGAGAAGTTACCATTACTTTAGCGCCTGCTTCTAGACAGTGCTTGATAGTAGGTAGAGATGCTAGGATACGTGCATCAGAAGTTACTTTGCCTTCTTTTACAGGTACGTTTAGGTCCGCACGGATAAATACACGTTTACCTGCTAGATCCAGGTCAGTCATCTTGATTACAGACATGTTGTGTCCTCTCAAATTTTAATAAGTAAAGTTTTCAGTAGCCCAGCAACCCTGCCAGACCTATTAATTCTTCAAACGCTGTTGGTATAGTGGAGACGCTGAACATTTATTTCAACAGCTAAAATAAATAATTCTCTCCAGTGCTGAGTTACGACTTATTCAGCAAGTTGCATTGCGAGCGCTGTATCCAACATGCGGTTCGCAAAACCCCATTCGTTATCACACCAGACGAGCATTTTTACTAGGTGCCCGTTGCTAACTCGAGTCTGTGTACCATCGACAATCGCGCTATGGGGATCATGATTAAAGTCGATAGAAACGAGCGGTGCTTCAGTATAGTCAACAATGCCCTGTAATGTACACTGAGATGCGTTAACAATGGTTTGATTTACGTCATTAACTTTCACATTCGTATTAATTGTTACACTTAAATCCATTGCTGTAACGTTAACAGTGGGTACCCTAACGGAAATTGCTTCAAATTTGTTGGAAAATTTCGGGAATATTCTTTCAATACCTTTATGCAATTTAGTATCAACAGGAATGATAGATTGGCTTGCTGCGCGAGTACGTCTGAGATCCGAATGATAAGCATCAATCACTTGTTGATCGTTCATCGATGAGTGAATGGTGGTAATGGTTCCAGACTCAATTTCAAACGCATCATCAAGCGCTTTAATAATTGGCACAATACAGTTGGTGGTACACGAGCCATTGGACACAACATTGTGCTCGGCTTTGAGGGTATCGTGGTTTACGCCATAGATAATGGTGTTGTCGAGATCATTGGCGCCAGGATGTGAGAATAGCACCTTTTTAGCGCCAGCTTTGATATGTTCCTGACCATCAGCTTGGCTACCAAACACGCCTGTACAATCAAGCACTAGATCTACTTCGAGATCTCGCCAAGGTAGCAACTCAATATCGCTCAAATGAAGAATGCGAATTGAATCAAACTCTCCCGTTCCTTGGTGGGGTGAGCTGTGATGAATATAGATATGCTCTTGGTCATTGGTGACCTGCTTGCCGAAGCGGCCATGGCTGGTATCGTACTGAAGTAAGTGCGCCATCGCGTCCGGTTGAGCAAGCTCATTCACCGCGACGACTTTTATTTGTTGGTTTTTACCACTTTCATATACTGCTCGCAGTACATTACGACCGATACGTCCAAATCCATTGATCGCAACTTTTAGCATGATTCCATCGCCCTACATGATTTCCGTGTCACAGATAGTAACTGAGTGAGTTCCTAGATGCGAGCTCCTAGTACCTAGAGTCAATATATTTCTAGAATCTAGGAACTAGACACTAAGACCTCTAAAAACAAACCGAGCCCAACGGCTCGGTTCTCTCATTCATCATATTCGATACTTAAAATAGTTGAAGTTGTAGCTAGGCAACAAGTAAGTTCAGCTCTATGAGCATAGAGAATCTATGTGATTAGGGTGAACTTACGCAGTTAACAACTGCTACAGCTTCAAATATGAAGAGTATATTAAGCTAGAAGCTCTTTCGCTGTATTCACAACATTTTCAGTTGTAAAGCCGAACATCTTGAATAGTTCGCCAGCAGGCGCAGACTCACCAAATGTTGTCATACCGATAATGCGGCCATCAAAACCAACATACTTGTACCAGTAGTCAGCAATACCCGCTTCTACAGCCACACGCGCCGTCACGTCTGATGGTAGAACCTCTTCACGGTAAGCTGCGTCTTGCTTATCGAACGCATCTGTTGATGGCATTGAAACAACACGTACTTTATGACCTTCAGCCGTTAGCTGTGCAGCGGCTTCTACAACTAACTCAACTTCTGAGCCGGTTGCGATAAAGATAAGCTCTGGTTTACCAGCACAATCTTTGAGGATGTAAGCACCCTTAGCAATGTTAGCCACCTGCTCTGCATCACGCTCTTGCTGCGCAAGATTTTGGCGAGAGAAGATTAGAGACGTTGGACCATCTTTACGCTCGATAGCCAGTTTCCATGCTACTGCAGATTCAACCTGGTCACATGGGCGCCATGTGCTCATGTTTGGCGTAACACGAAGAGAAGCGATCTGCTCAACTGGTTGGTGAGTTGGGCCATCTTCACCCAGACCGATTGAGTCGTGAGTGTAAACCTGGATATTCTGAACTTTCATCAGAGCAGCCATACGCATTGCGTTACGAGCGTACTCCATAAACATTAGGAAAGTTGCGCCGTAAGGAACGAAACCACCGTGCAGAGCAATACCATTCATGATCGCTGTCATACCAAACTCACGCACACCGTAGTGGATGTAGTTACCAGAAGCATCTTCGCCCGTTAGCGATTTCGAGCCCGACCACATGGTTAGGTTAGATGGCGCAAGGTCAGCAGAACCACCTAGGAACTCAGGTAACATTTGACCAAATGCTTCTAGAGCATTTTGCGATGCTTTACGTGATGCGATGTTTGCTGGATTTGCTTGAAGATCAGCAATGATTTGAGTTGCTTTCTCTTCCCACTCAGCTGGTAGGTCACCATTTAGACGACGCTTCAGCTCAGCGGCCTCTGCTGGGTATGCGGCAGCGTAAGCATCAAACTTAGTGTTCCATGCTGCTTCTTTTTCTGCGCCCGCTGATTTTGCATCCCACTCAGAATATACATCAGCAGGGATTTCAAATGCTGGGTGCTCCCAACCTAAGAACTCACGCGCTGCTGCGATTTCTTCAGCACCTAGAGGCGCACCATGACAGTCGTGCGAACCAGACTTGTTCGGAGAACCAAAGCCGATGATAGTCTTAGTACAGATCAGTGTTGGGCGTGGGTCAGCTTTAGCAGCGATGATGGCTGCGTTGATTGCGTCAGCATCGTGACCATCTACAGCAGGGATTACGTGCCAACCGTAGGCTTCAAAACGCTTAGGTGTATCGTCAGAGAACCAACCTTCAACTTCACCATCGATTGAGATGCCATTGTCATCCCAAAATGCGATCAGCTTGCCAAGACCAAGGGTACCCGCTAAAGAACATGCTTCGTGCGAGATACCTTCCATTAGACAGCCGTCGCCCATGAATACGTAAGTAAAGTGGTCAACGATGTCGTGACCTTCTTTGTTGAACTGAGCAGCAAGCGTCTTCTCTGCTAGCGCCATACCAACAGCGTTAGTGATGCCTTGGCCCAATGGACCTGTTGTCGTTTCAATACCTGGTGCGTAACCATACTCTGGGTGGCCAGGTGTTTTAGAGTGAAGCTGACGGAAGTTTTTCAAATCGTCAATGGATAGCTCATAGCCTGTTAGGTGTAACAGAGAGTAGATCAACATAGAGCCATGGCCGTTAGACAGGACAAAACGGTCACGGTCAGCCCACTCTGGGTTTGCAGGGTTATGATTTAGGTGAGAGCGCCAAAGAACTTCAGCGATATCAGCCATACCCATAGGTGCACCTGGATGACCAGAGTTTGCTTGTTGAACACCATCCATGCTTAGAGCACGAATTGCGTTAGCGAGATGTTGACGAGAGGACATGTCAGCTCCTGAATGCGTTAAGCGAATCAAAATAAAAATGGAGCATAATTCTCTCAAAGCACCAGTGGGACTGCAAACGTTTTCCTCAGTAATTGGTGACAAAATCCCTGACATTGATAGCAATTCGACTCGAGTTAGCTATTGTTTTACAAGATTGACGCAAACGGTTGGTTTCATACACCAAGAAAATAGGACTTGAAATTCAAGTAACAATATCTAGAATAGACGTCTAGATGTAGATACACCTGTATGTACTAAAATTATTCAATAGTGTCCCTCTATCAATAAGGGATATCTCTAATTCAATAGTGGAGCTCTCATGGCTAAGCACCTGTTTACTTCTGAGTCAGTTTCAGAAGGTCATCCAGATAAAATCGCAGACCAAATTTCTGATGCTGTTCTAGATGCGATCATCGAACAAGATCCTAAAGCTCGTGTAGCGTGTGAAACATACGTTAAAACTGGCATGGTGATGGTTGGTGGTGAAATCACAACATCTGCATGGGTTGATATCGAGGAACTAACTCGTCAAACCGTTCGTGAAATTGGCTACGTTCACTCTGATATGGGTTTTGACGCTGACTCTTGTGCAGTTCTAAACACTATCGGTAAACAGTCTCCAGACATCAACCAAGGTGTTGATAAAGCTGACCCTAAAGAGCAAGGTGCTGGTGACCAAGGTATCATGTTTGGTTACGCAACTAACGAAACAGACATCCTAATGCCTGCGCCAATTACTTACTCTCACCGTCTTGTAGAGAAGCAAGCTGAAGTACGTAAAAACGGCACACTACCTTGGCTACGTCCAGACGCTAAGTCTCAGGTAACTTTCCAATACGACCAGGGCAAGATTGTTGGTATCGATGCAGTTGTTCTTTCAACTCAACACTGCGATTCAATCTCGACTCCTGACCTACGTGAAGCAGTAATGGAAGAGATCATCAAGCCAGTACTACCTTCAGAGTGGATCAATAAAGAGACTAACTTCTTCATCAACCCAACTGGCCGTTTCGTAATCGGTGGTCCAATGGGTGACTGTGGTCTAACTGGTCGTAAAATCATCGTAGATACCTACGGCGGCGCAGCTCGTCACGGTGGCGGTGCATTCTCTGGTAAAGATCCATCAAAAGTTGACCGCTCTGCAGCATACGCAGCTCGTTACGTTGCGAAAAACATCGTGGCAGCTGGCATGGCTGACCGTTGTGAAATCCAACTTTCTTACGCTATCGGCGTTGCTGATCCAACCTCTATCATGGTTGAGACATTCGGCACAGAGAAAGTTTCTCACGACGTAATCGTAGAAGCAGTTCGTCAGAACTTCGATCTACGTCCATACGGTCTACAAGAGATGCTGAACCTACTTCAACCTATCTACAAGAAGACTGCAGCATACGGTCACTTCGGTCGCGAAGAG
>NZ_JATABG010000066.1:0-12300 GCF_036533755.1 Vibrio sp. M260118
GTCGTTAACATCCGGTAATAGCACCTTGCCATTGTCGAAAGTAAACTTACCTACTCCAGCGATAACGAACTGACCTTTAAACAAAGTTTTAACAAAACGCGCAACCTGACGAGGTCGATATATAGTAAATTCACGCAGCATAACGATTTTAATATCCTTGTGTGACGCAATTCGAACGATTGCTTTGCTCTAATCCTTAGAACTAGTAGGTATTATATCGGAATCACATTTAATGTGTAGCATTTTGTTAACATTGTGAAGTCAGACCAGTTCCTCAGGAGAGATTTTTTCCTGAGGTTTAAATTTGGGTTTATACTTTTTTCGCACAATCAAAAGGAAATAAATTAATGAAAAATAAAACCCTTCTTATCCTTGCAATTGCATGCTCTCCCGCTATCGCTTTTGCTCATAACATATCTGTAGGACAGGCCGTTCCAAGTGTAACGGTGGAGAAACACGGCGAAATCATTCTTGATGGAGACGACACCTCATTCCAAGCATGGTCGACTCAAAACATGCTAGGAAAAATTCGTGTCATTCAAGCTATAGCCGGACGGAGTAGCTCAAAAGAGCTTAACGCACCTCTGATGGCTGCAATAACAGAGGCCAAGTTCCCAGAGCAAAACTACCAAACGACCTCGATCATCAACCAAGATGACGCGATGTGGGGAACAGGCTCATTTGTTAAGTCATCGGCACAAGATAGCAAGAAGGAATTTCCTTGGTCTTCAATGGTACTGGATAAAGAAGGTACTGTAGCTGCGACATGGGAACTAGCGGAAGAGTCATCAGCGATCATCGTCCAAGATAAACAAGGCAATGTACTATTTGTCAAAGAGGGAGCCCTGAGCGACGATGAAATTCAGCAGGTGCTAGCACTGGTAAAGGAAAACCTGTAAACCATTCTCGCTTAGATCTTACCTTTAGAGCGGAGTTGTTATAACATAACAACCCCGCTCATCATATTGTGACCTAATCAATGCTGAAAAATGCTTAATTTCCTCATGTGTGGCCTAAGCTTGCGACAATCACAATCGATGAGAATCTCTGCATTACTCAAAGATACAATCAGGACTTAACATGAAAAATATTACTCCAATCGCTTTAGGAATCACCCTTGCTATCAGCAGCCTAGCGCATGCAGAAGAAGGTTACCGCCAACATGACGCACATGTTCACGGCCAAGTAGAAATTAACATTGCACAAGATGGTAAAGAGCTTCTGATGGAGATCACTGCCCCAGGTGCAGACGTAGTAGGCTTTGAACATGCGCCTAAAACAGATGAACAAAAACACCAACTAGAAGACGCTGTCGCAAAGCTAAAACAAGCATCTAACGTTTTTACACTTGCTAAAGGTGCAGGTTGTCAGGTTGAACACCAATCAGTAAGCCATACTCTTGGTGGAGATGAGCATGAAAAACACGAAGGTCATGACCATCATGACCATGATGATCACAAAGACCATGATCATCATGATGACCATAAAGACCACGATCATGACCACGATGATCACAAAGGCCACGACCATCATGATGACCATAAAGACCACGACCATGGTCATGACCACGAAGGCCATGACCATGAAAGTCATGAGCACGGTGGTCACGGCGAGTTTACAGTTGAGTATCACTTCGAATGTAGCGATATCAGCAAGTTAAACAATATCGAAACCCAATGGTTCTCACACTTCCCAAGTACAGAGTTAATTAAAGTGAACGTCCTAACCGACACTAAGCAAACAGCACTTGAACTTCACAAAGGTGACACTAAGATAGCTCTTTAATATTCTAAAGCGGCTTAGTCTGTTAAGCCGCTTAATCTGTCACAACTGGAATCGAACAATGGACAACAGATGCCAGCAATCTGTGGTTGAGCTCAACCAAGTCAAATTTACTTGGCCAGGCAACGAGACTGCCACACTCGAGATCCCCTCTCTCACTATTCAGCACGGCGAACATCTATTTATCAAAGGGCCAAGCGGTTGCGGTAAATCCACACTTTTAGGGCTGCTTACCG
The DNA here is from genome assembly GCF_036533755.1 of Vibrio sp. M260118. Taxonomy (NCBI): domain Bacteria; kingdom Pseudomonadati; phylum Pseudomonadota; class Gammaproteobacteria; order Vibrionales; family Vibrionaceae; genus Vibrio; species Vibrio sp. M260118. Next base: position 2,019 of record NZ_JATABG010000066.1, read on the forward strand.
GAATCAACACCGCCACATCAGGTCAAGTTAGCGTACTCGGAGAAAACCTTTCCGACATCTCCGGTAGCAAAAGAGATAAGTTTCGTGCCAACCATATTGGCTATATTTTCCAACAATTCAATTTGCTGCCATACCTGAGCGTGATCGAAAATGTTGTTTTACCTTGCCATTTCTCTGCGTTACGTAAACAAAGTGTTGAGGGAGACTTGTACTCCAACGCTCGCCATCTGTTAGAAAAACTTCGATTACCTTCAGAGTTACTTGATAAGCCCGTCGTCGAGTTAAGTATCGGTCAACAGCAGCGGGTGGCAGCAGCAAGAGCTTTGATCGGAAAACCTAAGGTCATTATCGCCGATGAACCAACCTCATCGCTAGACCATGACAACCGAACCGCATTCATTGAACTGCTCCTCGACCAAGTGAAACAAGCCAATTCGACCCTATTGTTTGTAAGCCATGACCCGACATTAGAGCCACTATTTAATCGTACAGTCGATCTTCAACAGTTAAATCAAGCAGGAGGCCGACAATGACCACGACCCTAACCTTAGCTTGGAAAAGTGTTCGCAACCGCAAAGTCACTGCGATTCTGACCATTTTAACTGTGGCGATTTCGGTAGTCTTGCTGCTTGGAGTTGAACGCATTCGTACTCAAGCCAAAGAGAGTTTCGCCAACACTATTTCAGGCACTGACCTTATTATTGGCGGCCGTTCGGGACAGGTAAATCTACTGCTTTATTCAGTATTTCGCATCGGAAACGCCACCAACAACATTGATTGGAAAAGTTACCAAGAGTTTAGCCAACACCGTTCCGTTGATTGGGCTATCCCCATTTCACTTGGAGATTCCCACAAAAGCTTTCGTGTGATGGGCACAAACCACAGTTACTTTGAGCATTACCAATACGGCAAAAAACAGAACCTAACTTTTAAACAAGGACGGGAGTTTGAAAGGCTATTTGAGGCTGTGATTGGCGCCGATGTGGCACGCTCGCTCAACTACACCATTGGCAGCGAAATGATTATCGCCCATGGTATTAGTGACGTTGGTTTCAGCCGCCATGAAAACACACCATTCAAGGTGGTGGGTATTCTCGCTCCAACAGGCACTCCTGTAGACAAAACGGTTCACGTGTCATTAGAAGCGATAGAAGCGATTCATGTCGGCTGGGAGTCTGGTGCTAACCTAGGCAACAACCCAACCGCGCAGCAGCTAGAAGCGATGGACTTCAAACCAAACCAGATCACCGCCATGCTAGTGGGGTTAAAATCTAAGATCCAAACTTTCGCGCTGCAAAGACAAATCAACACTTACCCTAAAGAACCTCTTAGCGCGATCATGCCAGGTGTTGCTTTACACGAACTGTGGGGAATGATGTCAGTTGCTGAACAAGCACTGATGGCGGTATCGGTATTTGTCGTTGTCGCAGGTCTACTTGGCATGCTATCTAGCCTTTTGACCAGCTTACAAGAGCGCCGCCGCGAAATGGCCATTCTACGAGCGATGGGTGCGAGGCCAAGACATGTATTCAGCCTGCTTATTCTTGAAGCCAGCGTACTGACATTCATAGGTTTGCTCGTGGGCATCGCCGGGCTTTATGTCATGCTATCGATTGCGTCGCCAATAATTCAACAAAGCTATGGTATTAATCTACAAATAAGTGCACTGTCTCATTATGAGTGGCTGTTATTGGCTGCAGTTCAACTGGCAGGTACTATTATCGGCTTTATTCCAGCATTCAGAGCCTACCGACAATCTCTGAGCGACGGCATGACAATTCGAGTTTAAATTATGAAGAAAATCACCCTGTTGTTAGTCGCTATCATGACCTTTGGTCTATATAGCTTCACAACTCACGCAGACGATACACTAACTCTTGAATGGATTGATCTCATTCCAGAAAACGAGCGCAATCAATTTGACTCTTACGGTATGCCGGCGATTGATCACTCAGGTGATGTCATGGAGCAGCCTAAAATAGGCAGCGTGCGACAAGAGCTCAACGGCAGCAAAGTTAAAATTCCTGGTTTTGTTATTCCACTCGAAGGGGATGCAAACACAGTAACAGAGTTTCTACTCGTACCTTACTTTGGGGCGTGTATCCATGTTCCACCACCGCCACCGAATCAGATCATCTACGTTAAGTTCCCGAAAGGCGCGCCTATCCAGCAGCTATGGGATGTTATCTACGTGATTGGTGAGTTGAAAACAGAAACAATTAGTCACGAGCTAGCAGAAACAGCATACGTGATAGAAGGCACTGAAATTGCTGAATATGATGATATGTAAATGTTAATGAAAAATAAGCCTGTTAATTGCCTTAATTAGGACAAATAGCTAGACAGATAACCTAGTACGCCTAAGTAAATAAGCAGCAAAAGCGCAATTAGCAGGTGCTTTTTCAGTTTATTCTCATTGATATACTTCATAAGCCCCTCAAAATTAACCTTAACAATTTTAACAAGTTATTATCATTTGTGGTAGCGATATTTTTATAAACTGGCTCACAGTCTTTTTCTGGCAGGCTTCCGCGTTCCGAGGTACAGTTACTACTCTAAGTTAAGCGTATGATGACTAAGGAAATAGCATGTCCGAGACGAGCAAACCGGTGATCATTGAACACCAAGCCGAGCAACCTAGCCGACAAGAAAAGAAGTCGAGTTACATCAAAGACAGTGCCAGCCGCGTCATCAGCATTGCGCAAACCTATGGCTTAGATGCATTGCTACAAAGTGAAAAGCCAGAAAAAAGCACACTTGAAAGAGCGCTAGTTCGAGAAAGAAAACGTAAAGAGTTACGTCAGAAAAACCTCGAGCAGATCCTCAAACTTGCCCACATCTCCTGCAAAGACGAAACCGCTGGTGATCCTGACCAAGATTGGCTGTATCGATTTTTCGATATGGCACAAGAGGTTCACAACCACTCGATGCAACGCCTATGGGCTCAGGTTCTAAAGCGCGAAGTCACCAACCCAGGCTCTACTTCAATGAAGGCCCTCAAGGTGCTAAAAGATATGAGTCCGAAAGAGGCGCAGATCCTGCAACGCGCCGCTTCTCTGGCCTGTAGTTTTGGCGGTGATAACAGCCGTAAGTTATTGGTCGGCTATCGTTCTCAGGGCGGTATCTTTAGCTTTGGTAAGCGCAACACCACCAGCAATATCAACGTGGGTAATTTTCAACTGCCCTACTCAAGCCTACTGGTTCTGTTCGAACTCGGCTTAATGCATGGTACTGAACTGGAATCCGGCGAAATTGAGCTAGACTCTCCACTGCCACTAACTTATCAAGGCAAGAAGCTCTCATTACAAGCGCACGGTAAAGGGGTGAGACTACTCTATTACCGCTTCAGCCCAACTGGCAACGAGCTGTGTAAACTACTCGGCAATAAACCGAATATGCAGTATTACGACCAAATGGTGGCACTGCTCAGCCAGAAGTTCACTGCAGGGACAGATGCACCAACGAGCGTGGATACGACAGTTTAAAGGAAACAAAAAACGCCAACCTAACAAGGTTGGCGTCTTCGTATAGATAGTCTAACAATTGAAGAGGCAGCTAGTTAAATTCTTGCAGCTGCCGCTTCAAGTATGACGGCTATTAAGCTTTAAACGCTTTAAATGCGTTAATCAGACCGTTAGTCGAGCTATCGTGAGAACTGATTGCTGAATCGTCTGCAAGCTCAGGTAGGATTTGGTTAGCTAGCTGTTTACCTAGCTCAACACCCCACTGGTCGAAGCTGAAGATGTTCCAAATTACACCTTGTACGAAGATTTTGTGTTCGTACATCGCAATCAGGTTACCTAGCGTACGTGGATTGATCTGCTTCACTAAAATAGAGTTAGTTGGGCGGTTACCTTCAAATACTTTGAATGGTGCTAACGTTGCCGCTTCTTCTTCACTCTTACCTGCTTTAGCAAACTCAGCTTTTACTGTCGCTTCATCTTTACCAAATGCTAGCGCTTCTGTCTGTGCAAAGAAGTTAGACATCAGCTTCTGGTGGTGATCGCCGGCTGGGTTGTGGCTTAATGCTGGCGCAATGAAGTCACAAGGGATCAACTTAGTACCTTGGTGAATCAACTGGTAGAACGCGTGCTGACCGTTAGTACCTGGCTCACCCCAGATTATTGGGCCAGTTTGGTAAGTCACTGCGTTACCGTCACGGTCAACGTACTTACCGTTTGATTCCATGTTGCCTTGTTGGAAGTAAGCAGCAAAGCGGTGCATGTACTGGTCGTACGGAAGAATCGCTTCAGACTCAGCGCCATGGAAGTTGTTGTACCATAGACCAACTAAAGCAAGGATAACTGGGATGTTGCTTTCTAGCTCAGTCGTTGCGAAGTGGTTATCCATTTCATGAGCGCCTTCTAGAAGCTCGATGAAGTTTTCATAGCCTACTGCCAATGCGATAGACAGACCGATCGCTGACCATAGAGAGTAACGACCGCCAACCCAGTCCCAGAACTCAAACATGTTGTCTGTATCGATACCGAATTCAGAAACTGCTGAAGCGTTAGTTGAAAGAGCAGCAAAGTGCTTAGCAACGTGCGCTTGATCACCCGCTGACTCTAGGAACCAATCACGTGCACTGTGTGCATTAGTCATTGTCTCTTGAGTGGTAAACGTCTTAGATGCCACCAAGAATAGCGTCGTTTCTGGGTTTACTTTCTTTAGTGTCTCAACGATGTGTGTACCATCAACGTTAGATACGAAGTGTAGATTTAAGTGGTTTGTGTATGGTGCTAATGCTTCAGTCACCATGTAAGGACCTAGGTCAGAACCACCGATACCGATGTTAACTACGTCAGTAATAGCTTTACCTGTGTAGCCTTTCCACTCACCGCCAATAACGCGCTCAGTGAATGATTTCATTTTTTCTAGCACTGCATTTACAGCAGGCATTACGTCTTCGCCACCAACCATAACAGGCTTGTTGCTGCGGTTGCGCAGAGCAGTATGTAGAACTGCACGACCTTCAGTTTGGTTGATCGCTTCACCACTGAACATCGATTCGATCGCTGATTTAAGCTCTGTTTCGTTTGCAAGTGCGAATAGGTGCTTCATTGTCTCTTGGTTGATTAGGTTTTTAGAGTAATCAACAAGAATGTCGCTGCCGAAACGCGTAGAGAATTTGTCAAAACGTGCTGCATCTTGTGCGAAAAGATCTTTAAGATCCATATCCTGAGCAGATTCGAAGTGCGCAGTCAGCGCGTTCCAAGCTTGTGTTTGCGTTGGATTGATATTTTTCAACATGGTTACTATCCCGATGTTACAGTAGGTTTTATTCCATACAGTCTAGCGAAAACTGGTGGAATCCCCGATTAAGCAAATTAATAATATTAGATATGTTAGGGCAAAATGCCACGTAACAATACTTTGTAATTTTTTTTCAAGCGACATTATGACTTAGGGGGCTCTCACTCACATTGAGTTAGGTCACGTTCCCTACTTCAAATCTGTTCAAACGTCGTTTGAGCGATGATGATTGTATCACCAACCGTGCTCAAGCTTAACGGAAACTAATCTCAAACTATTAATAGGTGTCGAAATGTGGACTCAGAAAACCATTCAAATCAGAGCTAAAAGCCGTGGCTTTCACCTTATTACCGATGAAATTGAACAACAATTGCCGCAAATTAGAGACTATTCTGTGGGTTTATTACATTTATTTATCCAGCATACCTCGGCAAGCTTAACCATTAATGAGAATGCCGACCCAACCGTCAGACACGATATGGAAAGACACTTCAATCAATCGGTACCAGAGTGTGCTCCCTACTACAAGCATACCTACGAGGGGGATGATGACATGCCTGCCCACATCAAAGCATCAACATTGGGTTGTAGCGTGTCGATTCCGATTAGCAACGGACAACTAGTACTAGGGATGTGGCAAGGAATCTATTTAGGCGAGCATAGAGACTACGGTGGCAACCGCAACATTATTGCGACATTACAAGGCGAGTTCAAATAACAACGGAGCCCCGAGGCTCCGTATAAATAAGGGGTGAAGATTCGAGTTAGACTAGTTAGAGTATTCCATATCGACTCGTGACGTCAGTTTAGTCACTAACTCATAGGCAATAGTGCCAATATGATCAGCGACCTCTTCTGCAGGTAGATCTTTGCCCCATAAAATCGCTTCATCACCGACTCTATCTAAAGCATCAGGTCCCAAATCAACGGTTAGCATATCCATAGACACTCGACCAGCAATGGGCACTTTACGACCGTTAACCAATACTGGTGTGCCATTTGGCGCCGTACGTGGATACCCATCACCGTAACCAATGGCAATCACACCAACTTTAGTGTCACGCTCACTGGTCCAGATTCCACCATAGCCGACACTTTCACCCGCTTTTACATCACGCACCGCGATAAGGTGAGACTTAAGCGTCATAACAGGTTGATAACCCATCTGCTCTGCAGTTTTATCGCTAAATGGTGAAACACCATACATGATAATGCCCGGGCGAACCCACTCTAGTTGACTATCAGGCCAAGCAAGCAAACCAGCTGATGCCGCTAGTGAACGCTCACCTTCGCAACCCTCGGTTAGAGATAGAAATAGATTAGTCTGCTCTGAGGTAGTGGCTCTATCGAGCTCATCGGCACAACCAAAATGGCTCATATAGCGTAATGGTTTAGCCACATTTCGGCACGCTTTCAACCTCGTAACGAAATCAGAATACAGTTCAGGTCTTACACCTAAGCGGTGCATACCGCTGTCTATCTTTAACCAAACAACAACCGGAGTTTCGAGTTCTGCTTGTTCCAATGCTCGCAACTGCTCTTCACAGTGAACTACGGTTTGAATATTATTGGTCACCAGCACGGGTAGGTCACCCTGAGAGTAGAAGCCCTCAAGCAATAAGATAGGTTTCACCACGCCACACGCTCTTAATTGCAGCGCTTCTTCAATACGAGCAACACCAAACGCATCGGCACCTTGGGCATTTTTGGCGATATGACGCAAGCCATGACCGTAACTATTGGCCTTAACCACTGCCATCACCTTGCTGTTCGGCGCTTGCTGCTTGATCTGCTCTAGGTTGTGCTCTAACGCATCAAGATTAATATACGCTGTCGCCGCTTTCATATAGCTCATGCGTTATTCATCATCCATGTCGAACGCAGGACCTGCGTAATTATCAAAGCGAGACCACTGACCTTGGAAGGTCAAACGAACCGAACCGATAGGACCGTTACGCTGCTTACCAAGAATGATCTCTGCCGTACCTTTCATCGAACTGTCCGGGTTGTATACCTCGTCACGGTAGATGAACATGATCAAGTCGGCATCCTGCTCGATAGAGCCTGATTCACGAAGGTCTGAGTTAACTGGGCGTTTGTCAGCACGTTGCTCTAGGGAACGGTTAAGCTGAGAAAGGGCAACGACAGGGACATTCAACTCTTTCGCGAGAGCTTTTAACGAACGCGAAATTTCGGCGATTTCCAAAGTACGGTTATCTGATAGAGCAGGTACACGCATCAACTGTAGGTAGTCGACCATAATCATAGATAAGCCACCATGATCACGGGCGATACGACGAGCACGAGAACGTACCTCGGTAGGAGTCAAGCCAGAACTATCATCAATGTACATATTCTTCTTCTCCATCAGGATACCCATGGTAGAAGAGATACGCGCCCAATCTTCGTCATCGAGCTGACCAGTACGAATCTTGGTTTGGTCAACACGAGAAAGCGACGCAAGCATACGCATCATGATCTGTTCGGCTGGCATCTCTAGAGAGAAAATCAGCACTGGCTTCTCTTGTACCATCGCTGCGTTCTCGCACAAGTTCATCGCAAAAGTCGTTTTACCCATAGAAGGACGTGCGGCGACGATGACCAAGTCTGAGCCTTGTAGACCTGCGGTCTTTTTATTTAGGTCGGTAAAGCCCGTGTCGACACCAGTGACACCATCTTGCGGGGTTTTGTATAACAGCTCGATACGCTCAAGAGTCTTCTCAAGAATGTTGTCGACATTTTGCGGGCCTTCATTTTCATTGGTACGAGACTCAGCAATCGCAAAGACCTTACTTTCAGCCAGATCAAGCAAATCTTCCGAGCCACGACCTTGAGGGTCATAACCAGCATCGGCAATTTCATTCGCAACCCCGATTAAGTCGCGAACCAGTGCACGCTCTGCAACGATCTCTGCGTAAGCGTTGATGTTGGCCGCACTAGGGGTGTTTTTAACCAGATCAGCAAGATAAGCAAAACCACCCACATCATCAAGTTGCTCGCGAAGTTCTAGAAACTCCGACAGAGTAATCAAGTCGAGCGGTTTGTTGTCTTCAAGAATCGATTTCACCGCTTCAAAAATAAGGCGATGAGGGCGGCTATAGAAATCTTTCGCAACCACGCGCTCCGCAACGGTATCCCAACGCTCGTTGTCCAACAGCAGACCACCGATGACCGATTGCTCAGCCTCGAGTGAGTGAGGAGGTACTTTTATCGCATCAACTTGTGCGTCGCTAAACTTTTTGTTTCGATTATCTACTTTCGCTTCGGCCATGGGTTCGCTCAACAACTTGCTATAGATCGCTAATTATAACGAGAAAGATGCCGTTGTCTGTACTAATGCACGACTTTGTCGAGTTCTAATGTAGAATTAACTTGTTGTTGACGGTCCAAGTCCCGTTTGAAACTACTATTGCGCAGTTTTTATCACGAATATTGAGGTTGTCAGTGTCTAAGGTTTGGCTAATGAGTGCAGGATTAATGAGCTCTATGTTCGTTTATGCTGACGACAATGGACAAAACAGCATCAATATTGACCTTCCCTCTCCTTGGAATACTGAGGTTGAGTTCGGCTATCAGTCACACCATGGCAACTCAGACTCGCAATCTCTTAACTCACGCCTGAGCGCAGAGTACGTCAAAGGCCGTTATCGTACCAATGGCGAATGGAAATACTATCTGCTGTATAAAGATGGTGAAGAGGATAAGCGCCAGTCAACTTACACCGCTCAGAGTGACTACAAATTAGGTCCAAAAACCTATTTGTACGGCAGTTTCAAAGGGGTAGATTCACGCTATAGTGCGTACTTTAAGGATTATACTCTCTCAAGCGGTTTGGGTTATCAGTTCGCTAACACCAGCAAGTTTGTACTGGAGTTAGAGTTTGGCCCAGGTTTTCGTTATCAAGAGCCCAATCTCGATGAAATTGATGACGATGACATCATCTTTCCAGAGATCGTTCAGGAAGGGATATTTCGTGGCAACCTCAATACCAAGTGGCAGGCGCTAAAAACGTTAGCGATATCCGCAGACCTGACTATCGTTTCTGGTCGTAGTAACACTCGTACCGATACCGATGTGAGCGTAACCAACAACATTACCGAAGATATTGCACTTAAGCTTGCCTACTCGCGCCAATTCCACGACAAAGTGCCTGATGGACTGTTTAAAGCCGACAGTATGTTTTCCGTAAACCTACTGTTTTCCTTCTAAGAGCTAAACTGATATAAAAAAAGCACCTCTAAGAGGTGCTTTTAAGATACGTCTTGATACTGAATTACTCAGCAGCAACAACTTGTAGGTTAACTTTAGCGAAAACTTCAGAGTGAAGTTGAACGCTGATCTCGAACTCGCCGATGTTACGTAGTGCGCCTTCTGGAAGACGAACTTCGCTTTTAACAACTTCAACGCCAGCCGCAGTGATTGCGTCAGCGATGTCGCGAGTACCGATAGAACCGAATAGTTTACCTTCGTCACCAGCTTTAGATGCAATAACAACTGCTTCTAGAGCGTTAACTTTCTCAGCACGAGCTTCTGATGCAGCTAGTTGCTCAGCAGCTTTAGCTTCTAATTCAGCACGACGTGCTTCGAACATTTCAACGTTAGCTTTAGTAGCCATAACTGCTTTACCTTGAGGGATAAGGAAGTTACGAGCGTAGCCAGATTTAACGTTTACAGTTTCGCCTAGTGCACCTAGTTTACCGATTTTATCAAGTAGAATAACTTGCATTGTTTAATTCCTCTTTATAAAACGAGCCGATTACTGATGCTTGTCAGTGTACGGAAGTAGAGCTAGGTAGCGAGAACGCTTAATAGCACGAGCTAGTTGACGTTGGTATTTAGCACTTGTACCAGTGATACGGCTAGGTACGATTTTACCAGCTTCAGTGATGTAGTTTTTAAGAGTTGCTACGTCTTTGTAATCAATCTCTTGTACGCCTTCTGCAGTGAAACGGCAGAATTTACGACGACGGAAGAAACGAGCCATGGGCTATCTCCTGATCTTAAATTTGAGTAATGTTGTCAGAATGAA